>JBPCXK010000112.1:0-5612 GCA_051008635.1 Gammaproteobacteria bacterium | reverse complement strand
TCTCCTTGCTGAGCACGAGCACAACAAGATCCGCGATGGCGATCACTTCCAACATGCTGCCGCGGTAGGCGCGCGCGGCCAGTGAGTCGAAATCCGGCGTGTCCCACACTACGGTGTTGGCGGACAGCGCAGCATGTGCGCCTTGCAAGGCTGTGAAGCCGTAGCAATTCGAATCGTCTTTGCCAGGCTGCCGCGGTTCGCGAGCCGGGAATGCGGCATCCAGCCACAAGTGGTTGCCGGCATCGACACCAATGCCGAAACCCTGCGGCTGACGCGTAAACCCGGCAAGCGGGCTGACCTCGGCAGCCTTACCGCCTAGCAGCAGATTCACTACGGTGCTTTTGCCGGCCTGAGTCGGGCCGATCACGGCGATTTGCACCGGTCTTCCGGGATAGTGTTCCAGCGCAGCGAGATCGCGTAAAGCTGCGTTGGCCAGCGTCAGCGAGGCCAGCGTGCTCTCCGACTCACGCGTATGCGCGAGATCGGCATAGCGCTCGTGCAGCCTGGCGAGAAACGGCTGGAGCGTCGTCAGGGGTGACCGGCTTGCGGGCAAGTCCGGGGCTTCAGGTTTGGTCACGGTATCCGCTGAATATCGAGGTGACTCTGCCAGTTAAGCGCAAAGGGCGCCAAGGCGCGAAAGGCGCAGAGAACCTTTTCCGAAAACTCCCTTTGCGCCTCTGCGGCTTCGCGTCTCTGCGTTAAGAGGTCCGCTGCGGCGGCGGCATGTAGGCGGACGGCCGGGTCTTTCTGACCAGCAGGTTTCTCAGTTCCCACTCCTGCTCGGGATCGACGGCGTCGAGCAGGTTCAGTTTGCCTGCCACTTGTGTGGCCACGGGTTTTCCGCCGCGATAGAGAATGCGGTTGTTCATCAATACAGGCACGTGCTCGCCGGGTGTGACGATGCCGGTTAGGTTCAGCGGATCGGCGGCGCTGATGGCAACCGTTGCGGACGAGTCCTTGCGCCGGCGCACGTCGCGTAGCAGCCCGACCGCCTCGGGAAGCGCGAACTGCTCGCCCGCGAAACCGTCGACGAATCGCCCGCCACGCAGCTCGCCACGCGCCTCCATGCGGCGGTATGCGTATAGTAATTCTCGCCACGAGGGCAAGCCCTGTTCGCGATCGAGCAGCCGCCGGAACACCACGCCATAGCGCCTGAGCAAGCAATTGGCAATGTGTGCGACGCTCTCAGCGCCAACAGCACCGCGTGCGGGTGCGGCTTCCGCGGCGCTGTCTTGTGCAGGGCACAGCAAGCCCCAGCGGCCGGCGTCCTCGACGCCGTAGGCCGCACCGCGCCGCCGGCGACGATCGATGGGCTTGCGCTTGTGGGCGGGTAGCAGCAGGGCGCGCAGGCCCACAAAGGAGTCGGAAGTGATCAGACCGGCCGCGGCCAGCTCTGCCAGCGCCAGTTCGACGTGCGTGCGCAACAAACCCGTACCGTTCACTATCTCGGTAAAAAACGACGCCCCTTGTCGCTGGAACAGTTCCAGTGCTTGCCGGGCATTGCTGGAGAGCCTGGCGACGGGCTCCGCCGCGCTCGCGCGCCAGTGTGGCAAACCACCGCGCGTCATGAGCGCGATGGGCGTCGAGCGTATGGGTCCGGCGCCTCGACCATTGCCGGCCACCTGCGGTGCGGTTCGCCGGGCCCACAGCGCGCGCCCGCTCGCGCACAAAGTATCGAGCCAGGCCGGATTATAGGCTCTGACCCGGGCGGGCAGGATGTGGGTCTCCCACGCCGCCGCGGGCGCTTCGAAGCCCTCGAGCCGCGCCAGCACCGATTCGAGCGCGTGCTGTCCTTCACTATCTGCGACAAACGATTCGGACTCGCGGGCGCCGGCAATACCATGCCAGTGAAACAGGAATTGCATGAAAGCCGCGGGCGGGACCGGCTTGACCTCTTCGCGCAGCCGCTTGACCGTGTAACGATGAATGCGCGCCAGCAGCCCGCGCTCGCACCACTGCGTCGCGCTCGAATCCGCCGAAAACGCGCCCCGCATGGCGAAGCCTTCTGTTTCGAGCCTGAGCAGTGCGGCGTCAATGTCGCGTTCGGGTAGTCCCAGCGATTCCGCGAGTGATTCGCTCGTGACCGGCCCGAGACCTTCGAGCCGGCTGCGCAGCAATTCGACAAGCGCGTCATCTTTGTGCGAATCAAGCCCTGCGTCGACCGCGGCTATCGGGGGTTCAATAACAGCGTGTGGCAAGACGCGCTGTAACTGTACAAGCCGCTCGGCGGCAACCCAGAATTCACGCTCGCGGTGCCGCAAACGCGTCACGCGATTGTCGCGCACGAGCGCGTCGATGCATCGTTGCCAGTTCGTGAACCGCGCATAGGTCTCCGACTCGGCCTTGGTGATGAAGCCAAGCAGCATGAGCGCGTCGTGCAGCTCGTCGGCAGTCGTGAAGTCAGGCCACGCCTCCTCGCGAACGCGTTTGATAGCATCCGGGTCGAGCACGCCAAGCGCCGCGGCGTCTTCCGGGTTGGCGAACTGACGCGCCTGCACGAGTTGGGTGCGGCGTTCCTCGGCCGCCCCGTCGTCGAGAAACGCGTAGGGTCTGGCGGAGAGTATTTCCTGCGCAAGCGGCGAGGGGCCGACCAGGTCGCGCGCGATTATTTCGACCTCGCCGTTCTCGATCTGCAAAAGCAGTCTCTTCAGACCGCCAACGTCCATCGCGCCGTGCAGGCAATCCGCGAGCGCCTGTGTGACCAGCGGGTGATCGGGTACTTCCCGTTTGCCGGTGATGTTCTCAATGCAGGCAAGTTGATCCGGAAACACGACTGCGATCAGGTCTTCGGCGTCCATGCGCTGAAACTGCGCGGGCGCGCGTTTGCCGTTATGAAAGCGCCGTATCGCGAGCGCGATGCTGGCGACGCGCCGCCACTGTGTGGCGAACATGGGTACATCGAGCAACGCCTGCGTGAGCACGTCTTCCACGGTTGCCGATTTGAGGTAGTTCATGACGTCGTCGAGCGCGAAGCTGTGCGTGCTGCCGAACGAAAGCACGATGCTGTCTTCAAGCGCGGCGGCTTGCAGCTCGAAGTTGAACTTCCTGCAAAACCTTTTGCGCAGCGCCAGGCCCCAGGCCCGGTTGAGGCGCGCGCCGACACTCAAATGAATGACGCGGTGCTGATCTCCCGCCTAGTCGACGAAGCGTTCGAAAATGATCGTGTCGCGGGTTGGCAGCGCGCCGAGCGCGGCGTTGGCCTCGCCCAGATAGTCGATGAGCTGGGCGGCAGCGGATTCGTTTATCTCGAAATGATCCGCTGCCCAGGCGCGAGCCTGTTCGATTTTGCCCAGTGCAAGTTGCCGGCGCACGTCTTCGCGAAGTTGCGAGACTGACGTGCTGAGCTCGTTCGTGCGCCCCGGCGCTTCGCCGAACCAGAACGGAATGTTAGGCGGTTGTCCTTTCGCGTCCTGGACATGCACCTTGCCGCGTTCGACCCGGAGGATCTGATACGAAGTGTTGCCGAGCTGAAAGATGTCGCCGGGCAGGCTTTCGAATGCGAAGTCTTCACCGAGCGTGCCGATGAGTTGGCCCTCGGGTTGCATCACGACGTCATAGTCGAACTGATCCGCAATCGCGCCGCCGTTGGTAACGGCTGTAAGTTTGGCGCCGCGCCGCCCGCGCAGGCGTTGGTTTACGGCGTCGCGGTGCAGGTAGGCGCTGCGCCGACCGCGCCGGGTGCTGAAACCATTCGCGAGCGTGGCCAACATGGCTTCGAAGTCGGCGCGGGCGAGATCCCTATAAGGCCACGCCCGGCGCAGCAAGTCGAACAGTTCGTTCTCGTCCCACTCGTCGCAGCTCACCTCGGCCACGATCTGCTGGGCGAGCACGTCCAGCGGTTGCGGGATGACATGGAGCTGATCGAGATCGCCGGCGCGCACCGCGTTCAATAACGCCGTGCACTCGACGAGGTCGTCGCGGGTGGTCGGAAACACACGACCCTTGGAGATACCCCCGACCTCATGTCCGGCGCGACCAACGCGTTGCAACAATGTGCTGATGGCGCGGGGCGAGCCGATCTGGCAGACGAGATCGACGTCGCCGATGTCGATACCGAGCTCGAGCGATGCGGTGGCCACCAGCGCGCGCAGCTCGCCGTTTTTCAGTTTTTGCTCGGCGGCGAGGCGGTGTTCGCGAGCGAGGCTGCCGTGATGCGACGTCACCTTGTCCGCACCGATGCCGAGGTCGGGCATGCGCTCGCTAAGGTGTTTGGCCGCGCGTTCGGCGAGACGTCTGGTGTTGACGAAGATGAGCGTGGTGCGGTGCGAGGCCACGAGCTCGGCAAGGCGGTCATAGATTTCCGCCCACGACTCCAGATTCATCACCGCGCTCAGCGGCGAGCCCGTCAATTCGATGGCGAGATCGCGGTCGCGGATATGGCCGCTGTCGATGATTTTGCACGAACTGGCATCGTTGCCGAGCAGGAAGTGGCTGACAGTTTCGATCGGCCTTTGCGTCGCGGATAGCCCAATGCGTGTAAAAGGCCGCCCGCAAAGATGCTGCAACCGCTCAACGGACAGCGACAAATGCGAGCCGCGCTTGTTGCCCGCAAGCGCATGGATTTCGTCGACTATCAGGCGTCGCACGCTGGCGAGCATGCGGCGGCCGGATTCCGAGGTCAGCAGGATGTAGAGCGATTCCGGCGTTGTCACCAGAATGTGCGGCGGCTGGCGGCGCATGCGTTCGCGCTCGCCCTGCGGCGTGTCGCCGGTGCGCACCATCGTACGGATGTCGACATCCGGCAGGCCACGGCACAGCAACTCGTCGCGAATGCCTGCCAGCGGATTCTCCAGATTTTTGTGGATATCGTTCGATAGCGCCTTGAGCGGCGACACATAGAGCACTTGAACCCGATCTTCGAGCGGGCCCTCCAGCCCTTGCTGGATCAAGTCGTCGATTGCCGCGAGGAACGCCGCCAGGGTCTTGCCCGAGCCCGTGGGCGCCGCGATGAGCGTGTGTCGCGCCGCCTTGATCGAAGGCCAGGCCTGCCGCTGCGCCGCGGTAGGTGCTTTGAAGGTCTTGTCAAACCAGGCGCTGACGGCGGGATGAAAGTGGCTGAGCATGCGTACATTCTACCGCAGGAACAGGGGACTGAGGACAGGGGACCGGTCAGAGGACAGAAGACGGAGGAAGACTGGCACAGGACATGGGGCTGTGATCGGGTGACGGGCGCGCGGCATGTGGCCGCTACGGCAAGATGGCTCGTACATTTATTCGCGTGCTGCGGCAACGCGGACCAAGCTCAAACAACGGCGCGACGGCACTTTCCGACTGAGGAAAATTCGTTGTGGATTCAAAGATCAAGCGAGGGCTCGTCATCGTGGTGAGATATGCGGGCTAGCCCGCATTTCTCACCAACCTTGAATGAGGGTATGTAAATGCATCTCATTCTCGTTTGTAGGCAGTTGTCTCCCCCCAACTGACATGAAATGAAGTGATTTGCGCGTAACGGTGAGATTTTTGGTCGTCCAACACGAGATATTGTGGGTTTGTGGCACCGTTGATCGCCAAGCGGCCACGGGCTTACCTGAACACGGGTGTGCAGTCGATAGAATTGTGAGTTGTGGTGAGCCCGTGCGCCGCTAACAGCGTAGCGGAATGCTGCGCAGGTT
>JBPCXK010000111.1:0-6649 GCA_051008635.1 Gammaproteobacteria bacterium | reverse complement strand
TAGTCCTTGACCGCCATTTCGATGGCAAGGACAAGTGGGAACGAGCAACTGAGTCGGTCAAGGATTCCTGTCAACGTATCGGCCTCCCACGACCCCGGGAGGTGCAGTTGCATCCGGTCTCGATGGTGCAGGGAACACCTCACGCTCGCGACTTTCCGCACCTCACGAGAAAGAGAGATGGTGGTCGAATGCATCACAGCCACGCCGTCATGAGGTTCGTTGCGGAAATCATGGGGCCCGTCCTTGTCGGCGCCGGGAGATTCCGCGGCTACGGTCTGTGTCGTCCTGTAGACGACGGCAGTGAACCATGACCAACTTGTCAGCCGAGCGCTTCGAGGACTTCTTCAATGCCCTGTGGGGCCGACCCGCGTTTGATTGGCAGCGCAAGTTGGCCGAGCGCGTAGTCGACAACGTCGAAAAGCCTTGGCCTGATGTAATCGCTCTGCCGACCGCCTCCGGAAAAACCGCTTGTTTGGACATCGCAGTGTACGCGCTAGCTGCGCAGGCCGAGCGCGTGAAAGCAGCCAGGCCGTTGACTGCCGCACGCCGCATCTTTTTCGTCGTAGACCGGCGCATTATCGTAGACGAAGCCTATGAGCGTGCGCACACGATTTCCGCAAAGCTACGGAATCCGAGCGACGGCATTCTGGAGGAAGTGGCTGAAGCATTGTGCCTGATTGCCCGTGGCACGCCGGGCCGCGCAAACGGCGAGGACCCGTTAGCTGTTTTCGAATTGCGTGGTGGCATGTATCGATCGGAAGCATGGGCACGCTCGCCATTGCAACCCACCATCGTTGCTTCCACCGTCGATCAGCTCGGCTCACGGCTGCTGTTCCGCGCCTACGGCCGTGGACGCGGCATGCTACCCGTCTACGCCGGTCTCGTGGGAAACGATAGCCTGATCCTGCTTGATGAGGCGCATTGCGCCCGGCCCTTCTTGCAGACGTTGCAGGCAGTTGCCCGCTACAGAAGTTGGGCCGAAGCGCCATTACAGACGCAGTTCTATCCGGTTGTGATGTCCGCGACACCGCCTGCCGGCTTTGGGGATGTCTTTCGGGATGCATCCGATCAACCGACCGATTCTGACCATCCCCTCGGAAGGCGTCAATTGGCCGCGAAGCCGGCAACGCTTCGAATTGCCAAAAAGGCGAAAGGTAAGAATGCGAATCCCGAACTTGCACGCGAGTTAGTCGAAGCAGCAAAGAAACTTACCAAGGACGATAATAAAGCTGTCGTCATCTTCGTGAATCGTGTCGCCACCGCGCGAGAAACTTACCGACTTCTCAGAACCACCCACGGCGAACGGGCCACACTCCTTACCGGTCGCATGCGAGCAATTGACAAAGATGACGCAGTTGTCGACCGGCTAGAACCGTTGATGTCCCATCACGCAGTGGGGCGACAGCTTGACCACCCGGCTTTTATTGTCGCTACTCAAACACTCGAAGTTGGCGCTGATCTCGACTTCGACGCCCTGGTCACGGAATGCGCGAGCCTCGACGCGCTGCGTCAACGCTTCGGCCGACTCAACCGTATGGGGCGGCCTATCGAGGCGCACGCAGTAATTTTTGTTCGAGCCGACCAAGCGGAAAAAAGCGACGATGATCCTGTGTACGGGGCAGCGTTAGCCAACACATGGAATACTCTTCAAAAGTGGGCGACTAGCGATGGGGAGGTCGACTTCGGAATCGCCGCGCTGGATTCGTATGTGACGGAAACTGGTGAGCTCGCCGACCTTGACGCGCCGTCCTCTAGCGCTCCCGTGATGCTGCCCGCCCACATAGACTGCTGGGTCCAAACGTCGCCGGAGCCGTTGCCCACCCCGGACGTAGGCTTGTTTCTGCGCGGCCCTCAGAGGGAGCGGGCCGATGTGCAGGTGTGTTGGCGCGCTGATATCGACTCTAAGTGTCCCGAAGCCTCCAGCGATATACTTACGATATGCCCACCCGCCTCGGCCGAGTGCCTACCCGTACCTATCTCCGTCTTTCGGCGTTGGATGAGCGGCGATGCCGCAGAGGATGACAGTCCTGACGTCGGGGCAGCTGCAAGTGCGGATCTAATTGTCGGCGCCGAGAACCCCGAAGGTCGGTGGATCCTTCGCTGGCGTGGACCCACGGACGTTGAACCGGCGACTGATCCGCAAGTAATCAGGCCGGGTGATGTAGTGGTGATTCCGGCCCACGAGACTGACTGGAGGTGCTTGGGGGATCTGCCCTACACACGGGATGAGCCTCCGGTGTTGGATTGGGGGGACCGCGCATATAGACAAACACGCGCAAAAGCTCTGTTGCGACTGCATCCAGCCGTAATCGAGCAATGGCCTGAATTTCCTACGAGAACGCTTCTACGGGAAATTGCGACGACCGCTCGCGAACTCTACGAGCAGGATCCGGATGCGTTGTTCGCCGGCGTGCGGGAGGCCCTACGCTCTGTCACTGATGACGCCACCGCCCCGGATTGGTTGCATGAAGTGGCAGCTGCTCTGGTAGGCGACAAGCGATTGCGGCGCGGCATTATGCTGCATCCAATCGAGGGCTTGATCCTCCAGGGCAGCCAACGTCTACCCGCAACGCGCAAAGATAACGACGTGTTCAGCGACGAAGACGACGCCTCGGCTTCGGGTACGGTGCGCGTGTCACTGTTCGAACATCTGCCTGGTGTGGCGGACTATGCCAAGCAGTTCGCTGAAGGCTGCGGTCTACCCGCGGCGTTGGCCGAAGCAGTTCGACAAGCTGGATTATTTCACGATCTCGGCAAAGCTGATCCTCGCTTCCAAGCATTGCTCCGAAATGGCAATCCATGGATGCAAGGAGAATTGTTGGCTAAATCGAACGATATCCCACAAGGTCGCGCCGCATACAACCGCGCGCGAAACACGTCCGGTTACCCGGAAGGCGGACGCCACGAGCTCTTGTCGGTGCGTCTCGTCGAAAGCGCCCCAGACTTACTGCACGACGATGCTGATTTGAAAGACCTTGTACTGCATCTCGTCGCAAGTCACCATGGTTACTGTCGCCCTTTCGCCCCCGTCGTGTTTGACGACAATCCGGTTGAGGTAAAAGTGCAGTTCAACGGACGACTGTTAAGTCACTCCAGCGACACACGCCTGGAGCGACTTGATTCCGGCATTGCCGATCGATTCTGGCGACTGACCCGCCGCTACGGTTGGTGGGGACTCGCATGGCTGGAAGCCATCCTCAGACTGGCGGACCACCGCCGCAGTGAAGCCGAAATGAGGATCACTGAGGAGCCAAGAGATGGTTCAGACTGAGCACACATCGTCGCTTGCGCTTACCGGCATCGACGGCGGCAATCCGCTGGGGTTTCTTGCTGCTGTAGGCGCGGCGAACCTTACGCGCTCGTTCTGTCCGGAGCTTCTTTTCTCCTGGCAAGTCGAAAACGGTGCGTGGAGGCCAGTTTTTCACCGATGCGAGCCCGACAAAGCACGGTTTATCAGCAGTCTACTGGACACTCTAAAATCTGTTTCCACGGCACCTTTTGATATCAGTGACAAGCTCCCGTTTCAAGTTGAGTCTTTCAAGAAGAGTCTGGCTGCTGCGCAACGCGCCGCTACCGCAGCAGATCGTCGCGTGGTCGATTTTCTCGCCGCATTCGGCAGCGAGGTTAATCCGGAGAAGGAAGTATTTCAGGATTCCAAATTTCGCATGGTGCGTAGCGGAGATAGCGCTGGACAGGGACTATCCGCGTACACGCGAGCCATTCGCAAGGCTACCGACGGCGCTGCACTCCAGCGTACTCTTTTCATGCCATGGGACTATCGGGATGACGGATTCAGCCTCCGTTGGGACCCGATTGAAGATCAGCGTTACGCCTTGCGCTGGCGCGATCCAAGTAAGTCCTCTCTCAAGGATGGCCCCGGAACAATGACAGCGGCCAATTGTCTAGCCACTGAAGCGCTGCAGTTCTATCCAACCATGTTTCGCAGCAACCAACGCCAACTGGCAACAACAGGGTTTTCCCGCCATGTCGCCGCCGGCATTTCGTTTACCTGGCCGATCTGGAACAGTGCTGTGGCGCTCGATACGGTCCGCTCATTGTTAGCGATGATCGAGCTGCATCAGGATCGGCCGCCCCGCCGCGCGCTGGGCAAACGTGGGGTCGTCGAGATTTATCGGAGCCAGCGAGTACAACAGAACCAATACTACAGCAATTTTTCCCCAGCCCAGCCACCGTAGTACGTGTCTGCGGCCTCGAAAGGGCGCGGTATGAACAACCCCCAACAACACGATCTCCCACTCCCGTTCCCGGAACTCTCCGGAGACCAGCCGTTGTTACCCGCGCGAATGGTCAACGAATACGAGTACTGTCCGCGGCTTGCGTACCTGGAGTGGGTGCAGGGCGAATGGGCGGATTCAGCGGACACCGTAGACGGCAGCTACAAGCATCGACGGGTTGATAAGCGCAAGGGGCGATTGCCATCACCGGACGACCTTGATCGCGATGAGGTCATTCATGCCCGATCGATCGAGCTTTCCTCCAATCGCCTGGGCTTGATCGCGAAGCTGGACCTTGTCGAAGGCAAGGAAGGCCGCGTGATGCCGGTCGACTACAAACGCGGTAAGCGCCCGCATGTGCCGAAAGGCGCCTATGACCCCGAGCGCGTGCAGATCTGTGTGCAGGCGATGCTGCTTCAGGAGCATGGTTACGAGTGTACCGAAGGGTTTATTTACTATATCGCAGGCAAGGAACGCGTGCGTGTCGAGATAGATGATGAGCTGCGTCAAAAGACCGTCGCAGCAATCAATGGGCTTCGATTCGTCGCAGCCGGCGGCCAGGCGCCGCCGCCACTCGAGGACAGCCCGAAGTGTCCGCGTTGCTCGCTCGTTGGCATCTGTCTGCCGGACGAGGTGAATTTTCTGCGTCGTGAGATGGAGCAGCCTCGCCCTATGGTGGTCGCGCGAGGCGAGGCGCTACCAGTTTATGTACAGGCAAACCGTGCCAAAGTGTCGAAGCGGGGAGAGACCATCGTTATCGCCAAAGAGCACGAGCCTGACAAGACTGTGCGGCTGATAGATACCTCGCAGCTCGTTCTGATGGGCAACATCTATGTGACCACGCCCTGCCTCCATGATCTGATGCAACGTGGAATCCCGATCTCGTGGCATGGTTACGGCGGTTGGTTCTACGGACACACGGTCGGTACAGGCCACAAGAACGTGGAATTGCGCACAGCTCAATATCGTGCAAGCTTCGACGAACGCGTGTGCCTGCGGATCGCTCGCGGGGTGGTGCATGCAAAGATCATGAACTGTCGTACGATGCTACGCCGCAACTGGCGGGGCGAGGAAAAGCCGGACAACCTGCTCAAGGACCTCAAGAAAGATGCCGAGTATTCTCAACGGGCGGCGGACGTGCAACAACTGCTTGGGATCGAGGGCTCCGCCGCAGCACGCTACTTCGGCGCATTCAGCAAGCTCATAAAGGATGACGGCGACAAAAAGAGCTTTTCATTCGATTTTCGTAATCGCAAACGCCGCCCTCCACCGGATCCTGTAAACGCACTACTCTCGTACGCATACTCCGCGTTGGTGCGCACGTGGACCGTAACACTGAGCGCGGTCGGTTTTGATCCGTATCGGGGGTTCTACCACCAACCGCGATACGGCCGACCGTCGCTCGCACTGGACCTCATGGAGCCGTTTCGGCCTCTCATATCGGACTCAGCCGTACTCTCCGCGATCAACAATGGAGAGGTGCGGCCCAGCGATTTCGTATCCGCCGCGGGGAGCGTGGCACTGCGTACAGATGGGCGCAAGAGATTCCTGGCTGCTTTCGAGCGGCGTATGGAAAACGAGATCACTCATCCTATCTTTGGCTATCGAGTCAGCTATCGCCGCTTGCTGGAAGTCCAGGCTCGATTGCTCGGGAGACATCTGCTTGGCGACATTGCCGAGTATCCAAATTTTATGACTCGCTAGCAGAACGAAGGACCCCGAAATGGAGGAGCATTTGTACATCGTCGCTTATGACATCAGCGATCAGAAACGATGGCGCAAGGTCTTCAAACTCATGAACGGCTACGGCGATTGGGTACAGCTTTCTTTGTTTCAGTGCCGACTGTCCAAACGACGCCATGTAGAGCTTCTGGCTATGCTCAGCGAAATTATCCATCATAGGCAAGATCATGTCGTTGTGATGGATTTGGGAGTCGCCGACAGGGTCAACCCACGGATCAATAGTCTCGGTAAGCCTTTTGACACCGTGGAGCGGGAGGTAGTAATTGTTTAGCGTAGCCGCTAAGCCGCGAGCGCCTCGGTGGTGATGCTCCGAGCAGGGAGCGCTCGAAGTTTGTAAGCTCTTTAAAAACTTAGTTTTCTGCAGCGAGATCCGAAGGTTCAACCGCACTTGGGCCGTTTGGGACGCGCCGCGGACTGGAGCGCTCGCAAACACCTTGATATCTTCCCTGGGATCAGGGCTTTGCGAGCGGTCTGTTTTCCGTAGCGAAACGCTACGGCCTCATTGAAGCAGGTTGCTGAGGCTCGTCCTTGAGACATCCACTCAGTTTTCCGTAGCGAAACGCTACGGCCTCATTGAAGCTTCGATCAGTTGTTGTACTTCTTCGCGAGTTATTCCGGGTTTTCCGTAGCGAAACGCTACGGCCTCATTGAAGCGCATTGAGAGAGGTGGC
>JBPCXK010000110.1:0-4555 GCA_051008635.1 Gammaproteobacteria bacterium | reverse complement strand
GTGCTGATCTAGCTTGCCGCTCACGATGAGGTTATCCCGGGGCTCATTGACCGCGCCGATACGCGGTCGTGCTCGGGAGAACGCCACGAAGACATCGAGACAGGGTCCCTGGCCGACGATGCGATTGTAAATCAATCGTAAAAGTCCGTCCTGACCTTTTACATCCCCCAGCCTCAAACTCGCGGGCGCCGCTACACACAATGAGCGCTCGATTGACTATTAGCAAGAGGAACGTATCGATGTTCAAGCAACTAGCATTGGCGCTGGGGATGATGGGGATGATCGCGACTGGCGGCGCAAGCGCCGTCACCATCGCCAAGTCACCGACCGGACCCGAGTCGGCCAGACACGTGGACGTGGTCATCGCCCTCGATGTGAGCGGCTCTATGTCCGGATTGATCGATTCGGCCAAACAGCGGCTGTGGGATATTGTCAACGAGCTTGGTCAGGCTGAGCCCCGGCCGCGGTTGCGAGTGGCCGTTGTGAGTTACGGCAACCCGAGTTATGGCAGGGAAACTGGGTACGTTCGCATAAGCCGGCCCTTTACCACCGATCTCGATGCCGTGAACAAGACGCTGTTCTCGTTCGAGACCAACGGTGGTGACGAATACGTGGCGCGAGTCCTCGATCGATCGATCAATGCACTGGATTGGAGTCAGCAACCGGACGCGTTGCGCATCGCATTCGTGGCCGGGAATGAATCCGCCGCCCAGGACCCGCAGATTTCCCTCGCGATGGCCACAGCCGGCGCTGCGCAGCGCGACATAGTCGTCAACACCATCTATTGCGGTGGCGCGGATGATCCGGACGCGGCTGGCTGGCGGCGCATTGCGAACCTGTCGCAGGGAATGTATGCGAGTATCGATCAACAGGCCGCGGCCGTAGCCAATATTGCAACGCCGATGGATGATCGTTTGCTCGAGCTCAATGAAGAGCTCAACCGGACCTATATTAGCTATGGACGCGAAGGTGAGGCGTATCGCGCCAACCAGGTCGCTCAGGACGCAAATGCTGCGGTCATGAGTACTCCCGCGGCCGCCAGCCGCGCCGTGACCAAAGGTGGTCGCTTGTACAGCAATGTCCACTGGGATCTGGTTGACGCGGTCGAGTCCGGCAAAAAACTGGACGAGGTCGAAACCGACACTCTACCAAAGGAAATGCAGGGGATGAGCCATGCAGAGCGCGAGCGCTACGTGTCCGCGCACGCCCGCAAGCGCCGGGAAATCAAGGCTGAGATCGCCGCATTGGGCCGGTCGCGTGACGACTATATTGCGCGCAAACGCAATCAAACCGCAGACGACGACAGCCAGGGACTCGACGAAGTGATTCAGTCCGGCCTGCGCAGCGTGGCCGAAAGGAAGGGGTTCAGCTTTAACTAGTCTGCACGTAACTTCTCGATAGCCCCATGCGCTAACCGGAACCGATCCAATCGCGGCGCTTTGCCAACAACGCCGGTGTCGCTTCGCGATCCCGGCGAGTCCAGACCCCAGAGGCGCCACGAATGCAGGAGGTGCACATGGGGTGAGTAGCGTCGGTTGGCGCTCTGCTCGGTCGTTTGGGCGCGTGCTCGGTCACGTGTAAGGTGGCGGATGTCATCGTCGTGGCCGAGCCATACCCGTGAGTGTCGCGGCGACCAGATGTCAGGTCGCTCGCCCATTGGTGGGCGTTTAGGCGCGCAAGTGCATCGTGCTTGGAAGGAGTGGAGCCATGCTTATCGAGATCGTCTGCACCGGAGATGAGGTGCTGAGCGGCAAGACGATCAACACCAACTACAGCCACATGGCCCGCCGGCTGCAGGAAGTGGGCCTGGACGTGCAGTGGGGTACGACGGTCGGCGACGATCGACCGAGTCTGGTCGAGGCGTTGCGACTGGCGGGCGCACGGGCGGATGCCGTCATCGTCAACGGCGGGCTCGGGCCGACCGTGGACGATCTCTCGCAGGAGGTGGCGGCGCAGGCAGCCGGCGTCGGTCTGGTCCTGAACGAAGGCTGGCTGACTCAGATCGAGACGTTCTATTCGGCACGGGGCCGCGCCATGCCGCCGAACAACCGCAAGCAGGCGATGCTGCCCGAAGGGTCGGAACTACTGGACAACCCCATCGGCACAGCCTGCGGTTTTGCCCTCGACATCGGCAAGGCGCGCTTTTTCTTCACGCCGGGCGTACCGCGCGAGGTCCATCGCATGCTGGACGACGAAATCATCCCCCGCCTGCTGCAGCTCAGCGGCACGCAGGCCGCGGTGCGCCTGAAGCGCTTCCATTCCTTTGGCCTAGGCGAATCCCGTGTCGACACCATGCTGGCGGGCGTTGAGGGGTTGGCAGCGGGTGGGGAGGTCAAGCTCGGCTTCCAGGCCCATTACCCGCAGCTGGAGACGAAACTGTTCGCGCGCGGCGCCGGGGCAGCAGAGCTCGAGGCGCGACTGGCGCCGGTCGAGGCGGCGGTGCGCGAACGCCTCGGCGCGTATCTCCTGGCCGAAGACGCCGGTAGCCTGGAAGGCGCGCTGCTCGCCAGCCTTGCACAAGCGAGCGGGACGCTGGCCGTCGCGGAATGCGGCACCCACGGTGCGGTCGCCGGCCGACTGGTAGCAGCCGATCCCAAGGGCGCCGTATTCCAGCGCGGTGGCCTCGGAGCCACTGTCACGGCCATGGCCCGCGCCCTAGGGCTCGACAACGCGGGAGACGAGGCTTGCGGGGAGTCGGCTGCGCAATTCGCCGAAGCCGTGCGCTCGACTTCCGGCACGACGTACGGTCTAGCCGTGCTGATCGGACCCACGCGAGCCAGCGCCGAGGGTTGGGTGCACATCGCGGTCAGTCGCGAGAATGCCGCGCCGAGGAAGCGCTCCGCTTGTTTTATCGGTGGCCCGGAACGGGTGCGTGTCGGCGGCGTCGAGATGGGTCTGGACTGCCTGCGCCGCATGCTCCAGGGTCTGTCCACGGACGATCCGGTCGACTTCGAGAAGCACAATTGATGTGCCGTGTCATTCGGCGACGACGGCGTGATCCGGAATGCAGCGGCCTTGGCTTTGAATCCTAACCATAACTTGTTCGTGCCCTGTTCGAGGCAGTATGTCGAGCCCCAAAATCGGATTGACCAACTGGCAAAGCCGCAGTACACATAACTATCCAAGCGGTCATATCGGCCCCTGCGAAAAATTCGACCTACAGAAGTCACGAGAGCGCTGAGCCTCGTCCCAAGTTGGAGAGGAGAGAAATGGATGCTTGATGCAATCACCGATGCATTGAAGTCACCGGCATCGAAGGACACGTATTGCACCTCGATTCGTGTGCCCATCGAGGACTTCTCCGTGAACGTCAAGGGAATCGGGCCCATCGCCTTTCCCATTTCTCAGAAGACGGCCAAGGCTTTGATCAAGGAATCACACCTGGCCCCGTTCGGGTGGCGCGATCAGACTATCGTGGATACCCAGGTGCGCAATGTCTGGGAGGTGCCGAAAAGCAAGATCAAGATCGCAAAGCGAAACTTCACAAAAGTGATGGGGCCGGTCCTCGAAGCGATCCAGCTGGGGTTGGATCTCGATCCCGAGGGCGAGCTTTGCGCAGAACTACACAATATGGTCGTGTACGAGAAGGGCCAGTTCTTCAGCGGCCACCAGGATTCCGAAAAATCCGACGCAATGGTGGCGACGATGGTGGTTGTATTGCCCTCAGTCTTCAAGGGTGGAACCCTGGTTGTCGATCAACAGGGAAACAAACAATCGTTTCGGGCCCCAGTCAAGGTGGGCAAAGATCTCAGAGTCATCTCGTTCTATGCCGATTGCCATCACGAAGTGAAGAAGGTGACATCAGGCTACAGGATCGTCCTGACCTACAACCTGAATTTCAAGGCTCCGAGCAGCGTCACTCCCAGTGCTTGCAGTCCGATGTTAGTCAGGCACATCAAGAACTACTTCAGAACAGAGCAAGCGAGTGAATCCCTCAGATACGACGCACACCCGAGGTGGCTTGTCTACCTGATGGACCACCAGTACAGCCAGAAAGGATTGAGTTGGTCCCAGCTAAAAGGCCCAGACAGACGTCGGGCCGGCGAGCTTTGCGCCGCCGCCGACGAATTGGATCTGGTGGCGCACCTGGCACTCACTGACGTGCACGAGATCTGGCAGGCCGAGGACGAATTCGAAACCAGCTGGAACTATCAACGCTATCGTTATGTTGATGATGAATCCGAGGACTATGTGGATGAGGGCGACGACGAGGATAGATACGACGAGAGGTTAGTCGAGCTCATTGATGACGACTACACCTTGGCACACTGGATAGATCGCAAAGGAAAGAGGGCATCGTTCAAGCCGCACCCCGCTCCGCAAGAAATGATCTGCTGGAACAAGGCGAACGACGAGCTCAAACCTTTCGAGTCGAGCTATGAAGGCTACATGGGAAACCATGGCAACACAGTGGATCGCTGGTACCACCGGGCAGCCGTAGTGCTTTGGCCCAAAAGTCAGATTTACTCGAGTCAGTTTTGCATCGATCCCATTTCAACGCTGAAAAAGATCACGAAGTTACTATTGAAGGACTCGAAGCTGGGTTCGAAGACGT
>JBPCXK010000109.1:0-3537 GCA_051008635.1 Gammaproteobacteria bacterium | reverse complement strand
TTCCTGACCGTGGTCACGGTTGCCTGGGGCGTGTTCATGCTCGTGCTGCTGCAGGGCGCGGGCAATGGCATACGCAACGGTGTGGAGCGTCAGTTTCAGGACAACGCTGTCAACAGCATCTGGGTTTTTCGCGGCAGAACCGCGGTTGCACATGAAGGGCATCCCGCAGGGAGACGGATACAGTTTACCAACAAGGACTATGAGCTGACACGCGATACCGTCGCGGGCGTCGAGCATATCACTTCGCGTTACTATCTGGATGGCGAATACACGGTCAGCCACAAGAACAGGCATGCGGCCTTCGACATCCGCTCTTCGCACCCTGACCATAAATACATCGAGAAAACTATAACCATCGCCGGGCGCTTTCTGAATGACATCGATATCCGCAACCGCCGTAAGGTCTGCGCCATCGGAGTGAAGGTACGTGACACGCTGTTCGGCAACACCGATCCAGTCGGTGAATACGTGCGTATTAACGGCATTCAGTATCAGGTAGTCGGTGTATTCGAGGACGAAGGCCGCGAAGGGGAGCAACAAAAGATCTATGTTCCGATTTCTACCGCACAAATGGTTTACGGCGGCGGAGATCGCGTGCATCAGATGATGTTTACGGTCGGCGATGCGGGCATCGCGACCAGCCGCCAGATTTCCGACGCCACCAGGCGGCTGCTCGCGAACCGTCACGATTTTGCGGTGGAGGACGAGAAAGCCGTCAAGCTGTGGAACAACCTGGAGGAATATCAAAAAATCGCCAGCATTTTTCTGTGGGTCAAGATATTCGTGTGGGTCATCGGCATCGGCACCGTGTTGACGGGCATTCTTGCGGTGAGCAACATCATGGTGATATCCGTGAAAGAACGCACCAAAGAGATCGGTATTCGTAAGGCGCTAGGCGCGACACCCGCGTCGATCATCATTGCGATCGTGCGCGAGGCCTTGCTGATCACGGCAGTGGCCGGCTACATCGGGCTGGTTGCGGGGTTGGGATTGTTGGAGGCCGCGGACAGATTCATCCCGGAGAACGACTACATCTACAATCCCAACGTGGATCTCAGGATTGTGCTCGCTGTCACTGTGCTCGTCATTGCTGCGGGCACGCTGGCGGGATTCATCCCCGCTTACCGGGCGGCGAAGGTTGACCCGGTGGTCGCGTTGCAGGATTGACGCCCATGTTCGACGCCGACACCTGGCAGGAAATCCTCAATACCGTCCGCAGCAACCGCTTGCGGACATTCCTGACTGCCTCGGGCGTGTTCTGGGGGATCTTCATTCTCATCGTGATGCTCGGTTTCGGCAACGGCCTGGAGACGGGCGTTAAAAGCAACATGACCGGGTTCGCCAGCAACGGCTACTATGTGTGGGGCAAAAATACATCGATTCCGTACAGGGGCTTTCAGCCGGGCCGGCGCATCAATCTCACCAGTGCCGATACTGTCGCCATACGCGAAAACATCCCTGAGATCGCGCACCTCGTGCCACGCGCGGAATTGGGTAGTCGCACGTCGCCCAGGGATGTTGTTCGCAACACGCAAGCGGCTCGGGCGCATGTCATGGCGGACTTTCCGGTGTTGCGGCACATCCTGCCCATGCGTATCGAGACCGGACGTTTTATTAATCGGCTCGATATCGAAGAACGACGCAAGGTTGCCGTGATAGGTGAGGAGATACTCGCGAGCTTGTTCAATGGCGGCGAGGACCCCGTCGGTGCGACGATCACCATTCAACAGATCAATTTCACTGTCATCGGTGTGTTCAAGCCGCAAAGGTACGGCAGCAACCGCGAACGGCTCAGCACGTCAGTGTTCATCCCTTTCACAACATTTCAGCATGTTTTCAACCACGGCGATCGGATAGGTTACTACGGCCTGATTCCGCACCAGGGCTTTTCGTCGAAAGAAGTCGGCGAAAAGGTCCGACTGCTGCTGGCCGAGCGCCATAACGTATCCCCCAAAGACACACGCGCCTTCGGTCACCTGGACACACAGGAGGAATTCAACCGTGTCGACAACCTGTTTCGCGGCATCCGCTTCCTGATATGGACCGTAGGCGTCGTTACCCTGCTGGCCGGCGTGCTTGGCGTTAGCAACATCATGCTCATCGTGATCAGGGAACGCACCAAAGAGTTCGGGCTGCGCAAGGCACTGGGCGCGACGCCGGACTCGATCATCTATCACGTCACGCAGGAAACCGTGTTGTTGACCGGCGTCGCCGGCTATCTCGGTCTGGTCGCGGGCATAGGCGCGTTGCAGCTACTCGACCTGTTCACGCGTTCGTATACCCCGAAACCTGGTGGGCAAGCGATCATGTTCGCCTCGCCGACCGTGGGGTTCGACGTCGCGCTCATCGCCACCGGCGTTATCATCCTTTCCGGCGCGATCGCCGCCATCATTCCTGCACGGCGGGCGGCGAGCATCAATCCGGTGGTGGCTTTGCGGGCGGAATAAACATCCCCATGGTCTCACCGATTGTCCTCCGAGCCCCTGCCGGGGGAATAAAGTGGCGCTCTCGTCGTCGAAGCTCAACAGCGACTACCATTCATTGTGGCATAATCTCCTTGGCCAGATTGTTTGTTTTGCTCGACCAATCAAATAGATATCGCCTCTCTTCAACCCTGATGTACCGGATTCCGTTGTAATCGACCACCCTGGTATCGTTCGCAGTGACCTCGCAGATAAGCCAGCAACTCGCCGATCGTGATCTCGAACAGGTCATGGAGATCGCGAGCACGTTGTCCCACCGCCTGGGACGACTGCGCTCGCCACACGAGAATCCGGTCGTGCTGGCTCACCGCATTCGCCTGGATCTCCAACACCTGGCTCGGATCGCGAATCACAACGGTATGGCAGGCCTGGAAAAAATCTGCGTATTCATCAGCGCCAACCTGCGCGCCGCTGCCGAGCGCAACGATGGTTCACTCGGACCGCTGAGTCGGCACCTGGGCCGGCTGTTTCCGCTGCTGATCGACTATCTGGACGAACCCCGGGGAGAAGAGACGATAGCGTCCTGGATAAGCTACCTCACGGATCCGGCGATGCCGGTGCCACTGCGGGACGAGAGTGTCAAAACGCTCTCGGCAAGCCTGACACAGCAGGAACCACGCACGCGCGACAAAACGGCGACGGAGAACCGCCCGCCGGCGCCGGAGACTCGCCTCGTCACCAGTGCCACTGTGGACAACACGGCACCACGGGTCACTCATGTGGAACCGGGGCAGTTGTCGCGAACGCAGGCTGCTCCGGCCCAAAAAAACGTTGTGAAGAGGGCATTCGGTGTGATGCTCGGCATGGGGTTTTTGGGCACCCTGGCGTGGACGCTGTTCTTCTTGTTTGAACACGCGCAAACCACACCCATAAGCTACGTGACCAACAAGCCCATCGTCACCAGCATCGTCAGAAAAGCCGTTGCCGCCGGCTCGATCGTGCCTCGCAAATAGGTCGTGATCAAACCACGCGTATCTGGCGTGGTCGAAGAGATCTATGTCGAACCCGGCGAGTTCATGGAGAAAGACACGCCGATTGCAAAGATCAGAATCAT
>JBPCXK010000108.1:0-3524 GCA_051008635.1 Gammaproteobacteria bacterium | reverse complement strand
AGAATCGCGGCCGGCAGCGCGCACGCAGGCCCGTTTCGCTCGGCTTTGCCGGCGCATCGCGATACGGTGTACCTTGCGGTCGTCGATAAGGACCGCAACGCCGCATCGTTTATCAACAGTATCTTTCACTCCTGGGGCAGTGGTCTGGTAGCGGGCGATACGGGTGTATTGCTGCAAAGCCGCGGCGCCGGTTTTGTGCTCGAGGAAGGACACTTCAACTGCATCGCGCCGCGTAAAAGGCCCTTGCATACGATTATCCCGGCAATGGTCTACAAGGATGACCGACCGGTGCTGTCATACGGTGTTATGGGGGGCCACTACCAGCCGATGGGCCACAGCTACGTACTCTCGAACTGGGTAGATTACGGTCTGGACCTGCAAGAAGCGGTCGACGCCCCGCGTTTCGCGCCCGATGGCGGAAATCTAATGGTAGAGCACGGTGTAACGTCGCGGGTTCGTGCCGGCCTGGCTGATCTTGGCCATCGGGTCGCCACGTCCGAGCTGCCACTGGGTGGGGCGCAATGCATTTACATCGATCATGAAAACGGCGTGCTGCAGGCAGCCTCCGATCCGCGCAAGGACGGTTGCGCGCTGGGCTATTGATATGACGCCGGTTCTCAATCGGCCGGTTCCGGAAACTTTTGCCGCTGGAAATTGCTCAGGAAAGCGTTAAACGACTCGAAGTCCATCGGTTCTGCGAAATAGAAACCCTGGCCGCAGTCACAACCGTGACGCCTCAGCGCGGCAAGCTGAGCGGCCGTTTCGATGCCTTCGGCAACCACGTCCTTATCCATGTTTTTTGCCAGCATGATGATGGATCTGATGATCTCTTCGTGTTTTTTGTTTTCCGCGATCTTGCTGACAAAAGCGCGGTCGATCTTGATGGTGTCGATCGGGAAGCGGTATAGATAATTGAGCGATGAGTAGCCTGTGCCGAAGTCGTCCATAGAGAGGGGCACGTTGAGTTTTTTGAGCTGCGACAACAGCCGCACGGCCGATTCGTTGTGGTCGATGAACAGACTCTCGGTGATTTCGAGTTTCAGGTCGCCCGAAGACAGCCCGTTGTCGTCGATGACCATTTCGACGTAGTCGGCGAGATCTCTGAAAATGAACTGCTTCGCCGACAGATTGACGCTAACAGATGGCGCGGCGTCCGGCGGGCAGAGCTGCTTCCAGTAACGGGCGTTCCAGCACGCCTCGTGGATCAACCAGCGCTCCATGTCGACGATCAAGCCGGTCTCTTCGGCGACCGGAATGAATTCGGTGGGTTGTAGCAACCCGCGTTTCGGATGTTCCCATCGCGCCAGTGCTTCCGCGCTCTTGATGAGGCTCGTGCGCAGATCGATGATGGGCTGGTAGTGGATGCGGAATTCGCCGCGCTGCAGCGCATGCCGCATGTCGGTTTCGAGTTGTAGTTTGTCCGCTACCACGGCGTGCATGGACGGCTGAAACACCTCGAACTTGGCGCTCCCCGACGCCTTGGCGCGGTACATGGCCGTATCCGCGTCGCGAATCATGTCTTCGGGTTGTTTGTAGTTGCGGTCGTAAACTGCGATGCCCATGCTGACATCGGTAAAGATCTCGTGGCCATTGACATCAAACGGAAGGGCGAGCTCTTTTTGGATACGCTCAGCCACTTCAGTCGTATCGCCGACAGAGCTGATACGCTCGAGCAGGACCGTAAACTCATCACCGCCCAGCCGCGCCGCCGTGTCGTGGGGACGCACGCATGAAGACAGTCGCCCGGCCACCCCTTGCAACAGGTCGTCGCCAACCATGTGACCGAGGCTGTCGTTGATCATCTTGAAGCGGTCCATGTCCAGAAACATGACCGCGAATTTGAATCCGGGCTGCTTCTTCGCGTAGCTGAACGCCCGATTGAGCTTGCGCATGAACGCTTCGCGATTCGGTAGTCCGGTCAGCCCGTCGAGTATGGCGCCACCACCGATGCCGAATTCCGAGCGTTTGAGCTCGGAGATGTCGGTCTGCGAGCCGGCCACGCGATAGGGCGTGCCGTCGTCGTGAAACAAGGCCAGGCCCGTGGCGAGCATCCACCGGTAGCGGCCGTCTTTCTGCTGAATACGGTAGTCGCAAGTTAGCTGCTCGGTATCGCGTTTGAGGTGTTCGTCGATCTTTCTTTTGAGCCGCTCGCGGTCTTCGGAGTGCACACGCTTGAACCAGTCGGCGGGGTCCGAGCCGACTTCGTGATCGCGGTAGCCGAGCATTGATTTCCAGCGCGGCGACAGATACATCTCGCCTTTGAGGACGTCCCAGTCCCAGATGCCGTCGCTTGTGCCTCTGGCGACGAGTTGATAGCGTTCCTCAGTGGAGTCCAGCTCGGCTTGTAATTGATGGCGCAGACTCCGTTCCTTGATCAGCCGCGCCAGCAACGAGCGGTTCTTGGCCGAAAGCTGGTCCGAGGCCGTGTCCATACGGGCCGCGCTGTCGTGTACGATGGCTTCCATATGCTGATGTTTGAGCTGCTGAACATGCTCTTTGTCCAGCAGCTCGACCGGCAGCATGCGGATCACGACCGGAAAGGTCTCGAGCCGCGCAAAGTAGTAACGCAGAAGTCTGTAGCTGCCCTTGTAGATCATCCGTGCCCGATCGCCGCCGCGCGTGATCGAAAGGTATTTCCACAATTCCACGGATATGGCGACCAGCAGTTCGATCCACTCGGCTGCGTTGTGCGCGTCGAATCCACGGGGACATTTGCGTTTGAGCCCCAGCGGCAACGGCTGCACGGCCGCGCGGGGCACATGCTTGAGCCAAACCGAGGTGGCGATCAGCATGCGGTCGCGACTTGAGTCACTCATGGCCGACTGCAGCGTGCTCATCAGCATCTGCTTGCACAGCAGGCATTCCTGAATGGCCGGCGGTTTGAAAATAAGCTCAAAGATGGGTTGCCCGAGATCCCTGACAAACTTTCTGGAAATCAGATTTCGCAGGCCCGCCTTGGTGAACTTCTTCCGGCGTTCGTCTTCGGTCAGGTATTTTTCGAGTAGCAGGTAAACGCGTGGCAGCGCGCGCAACTGGTCACGCGGCGGCAAGGCCTCGAAACTCGCAGCCAGCTTCAGTGCCTTCGCTGCGTTATGCGGGTCGGAGATAAGACTGCACAAGTATTGGACCAGGCCCACGACGCGCGAGAACCCGGGCTGCGCCGATGCTTCGGCAGCGGGTGATTCTAGCATTCGGGCAAATCGCGCATCAGACATAGCAGTCGGCCAGCAGCTCACGCAGCGTCAATTTCTTGAACACCGAACTGGCAAGAATACGGTTCAAGCCAGTACGGCTCAACTTGCTCGCGCCACTGCCTGACGTACGGTGCCAGTTCGGGTGTGAGCGGTCCACCCGCAATCTCAAGCTGTTTGTGAATTAATGCCGACTATAGCACTGATTTGTTGGGTGAATGTCGCAGTGGCGCCACCTGCCGCCCGGACAGATAGCCAAGATAGTCGCCGAGAATGACCCGGTGATCGAAGGCGAGCGGAAGCTTGTTGTCGCGCACGTCGACCATGCAGATA
>JBPCXK010000107.1:0-2802 GCA_051008635.1 Gammaproteobacteria bacterium | reverse complement strand
TCAACGGCGGACTTTACCACCCCTTGCCCACCGCAACGCCGGCGTGTGAGGCGCGCGGCCGTGGACAAGGCGTGGAAAAGTCCGCCTCACCCCGGCGTGACCGCCGGTCGAGAAATTCCTGGTATTTTTGTCCAAGATTTCACGGGTAAGGTACTAAGGGTGCAATAGCTGGATTCGGCGCAATACGCCGACGCTGTTGCGCCCTGCGCGGAAATCGACAACTCGTTTCCGGGCGGGCGTCAGCGCGGCCGCGATCTTCCCGGCAAGGCCCGTTCCATAGTCTCCTAAGCGCTTGATAGGGCGGCAGGTTTCTACTATACTCCGCGTCGGTTGAAGACGAGCATGGGACACAGGGAACGCGCTGGGTTCCCGGGAAGGCAGGATTGACAGAAAAGGCCCCATTAAGGGGCTTTTTTGTTAGCCCCGGCTCAGGCCGGGCGCAAGCGGAGGATGGGCCTAGCGCCCATTTTTTATGCCAGATACAAGTCAAAGCCTGGGACGCCTGATCGAAACCGTGGTCACGCGCATGGGCTACGAATTGTGGGGTCATGAGTACCCCGCCGCTGGTGGCGCGGCTTTGCTGCGAGTCTACATCGATCATCCCGAAGGGATTGATCTGGACGATTGCTCCGCGGTGAGTGATCAACTGAGCGGTGTGCTTGATGTTGAGGATCCGATCAAGACGGCATACACGCTGGAGGTATCCTCACCGGGGCTCGACCGGCCTTTGTTCAAGGCAGAGCACTTCGAGCGTTATGCCGGCAACAAGGTAAAGATAAAGTTGAAGTGGCCGGTGGAAGGACGCCGCAGATTCAGCGGTGACCTGCGTGGCTTGAGTGATGACAAGGTGGTTTTGAAGCAGGATGAAGCGGTTCACTATCTTCCGCGGGACGCCATCGACTGGGCGCGGCTGGTGCCGCAGTTTTGACAGGGATATTCATGAACTTTAAGAGTTTGAATTCATGACCAAAGAAATTCTGTTGGTTGCCGATGCGGTTTCCAACGAAAAAGGTGTGGAGAAGGAGATCATCTTCGAGGCCATCGAGGCCGCGTTGGCATCGGCAACACGCAAGAAACATGGCGGTGAGATCGACGCGCGTGTGCAGGTCGATCGCGATAGTGGCGAGTACGATACCTTTCGCCGCTGGCTGGTGATGGACGACGAAGACCCGGAGTTCGAATCGCCGGACTATCAGATTCTGCACAGCTACGCGCTGCAGAAAAACCCGGATATCCAGATTGGCGACTACATCGAGCAGCCCATCGAATCGGTCTCCTTTGGCCGCATTGCCGCACAGGCTGCGAAGCAGGTCATCGTTCAGAAGGTGCGCGAGGCCGAGCGCGCGCAAATCGTCGAGGCCTATCAGGACCGCGTCGGCGATCTGGTGATGGGCACGGTCAAACAGGTGGAGCGCAGCGGCGTGTTTGTCGATCTGGGCGGCAACGCCGAGGCTTTTATTCCGCGCGAAGAGATGATTGCCCGCGAATCCGTGCGGCCAGGCGATCGTCTGCGGGGTTACTTGCGCGAAGTGCGTGCGGAGCCACGCGGGCCACAATTGTTTTTGACGCGCACGGCGCCGGTGTTTTTGATCGAGCTGTTCAAGCTCGAGGTGCCGGAGGTTGGGCAGGGCCTCATCGATATCCTCAGCGCCGCACGCGACCCGGGGCTGCGCGCCAAGATCGCCGTCAAGTCTAACGACCCGCGGCTGGATCCGGTCGGCGCCTGTGTCGGCATGCGCGGTTCGCGCGTGCAGTCGGTGTCGAACGAACTGGCGGGTGAGCGCATCGACATTATCTTGTGGGACGAAAATCCGGCGCAATTCGTTATCAACGCGATGTCGCCGGCCGAGGTGTTGTCGATAGTGGTGGATGAAGAGAGCCGCAGCATGGACATCGCCGTGGAAGAGGAAAAACTGTCGCAGGCTATCGGGCGGGGCGGCCAGAACGTGAAACTGGCGAGTCAGCTCACGGGCTGGGAACTCAACGTGATGACCGAAGGCCAGGCCGAAGAGAAGGGTGAGCAAGAGTCGCAGCAGTTGCAGCAGATGTTCATGGAGCAGCTGGACGTTGACGAGGAGGTCGCTGTGATTCTGGTGCAGGAAGGTTTTTCCAGCATCGAGGAGATAGCCTATGTACCGCCGAAAGAGCTGGTTGAGATCGTGGAATTCGATGAAGAGATAGTCGAGGAGCTACGCGGGCGAGCGCGAGATGCCTTGCTGACCAAAGCGATCGCGACCGAGGAAAAGCTTGGCGACACCGAGCCGGCGGAAGACTTGCTCGCAATGGAAGGCATGGACCAGGAGCTGGCCTACGAGCTGGCCGGCCGGGGTGTGATCACGATGGAAGATCTTGCGGAACAAGCGGTCGACGATCTCCTCGAAATCGAGGACATGACCGAAGAGCGCGCCGCGGCGTTGATCATGACTGCCCGCGAACCGTGGTTTGCTCAGGAAGAACAGAGCGACGAAGAAACAGCTGACCCGGATATTGCTACCTGAGGCGCTTCGTAGCCTGGGTTTATTGAGTGGTTCAGTCAGCTAGGCGAATATGAGTGAGTAACGAAATGTCTTCAAGCCCGCTGCCCGGTTTTTGGCCGGTTCTGCACGCCCGGCTTGAGCGCTACTCCGCAAACCTCAGGGCCGGCTATGCTTTGCGGACTACCGTCCAAGCTGAACGTCCAGCCCTCAGCCAACTACCGGATCCTGGCGCGGTATCCGGGTTCATGGAGGTCGCAAATGCCTGACGTAACCGTAAGACAGCTTGCAGAGGTTGTTGGCACGCCTGTCGACAGGCTGCTCGAGC
>JBPCXK010000106.1:0-4546 GCA_051008635.1 Gammaproteobacteria bacterium | reverse complement strand
ACATCGTAGTCAGCGGCGAGAACCGGCGCGCCGGCCGAGTAGACTAACGCCGCCAGCGCGGTAGCGGACAGCAACCTCATTTTCATAGGGATCTCCCTTGTTGGTTGTTGATAGAGGGGTGTTTGGGGCACCTTTTCGTCGGAACTTCCCAAGCTTATTCGATAGGTCCGTAGAAATATAGTTCACATAAGTGGCCGGTCAAGCTCGGGCCACGGCTTTGTTTGGTGCCCGGGCGCGGGTAAAATCGCAACTCATGACAGTGGAAGTCGGATCGGAGGGAGTTTAACCCATGTCTACTGCAGCCACCCAGGTCGTGGCCAAACAAAAAGGCTATCGGCCCAGGCATAAAATCCGTGTCGTCACGGCCGCCAGCCTGTTCGATGGTCACGACGCCGCGATCAACATCATGCGGCGCATCCTGCAGGCATCAGGGGCGGAAGTCGTGCATCTTGGCCACAACCGGGCAGTCGAGGAGATCGTCACCGCCGCCGTGCAGGAGGATGCACAGGCGATTGCCGTCAGCTCCTATCAGGGCGGGCATATCGAGTACCTGAAATACATGGTCGACATGCTCGCCGAGCGCGATGGCGCGGATGTCAGAGTCTTTGCCGGCGGCGGCGGCGTGATCATCCCAACGGAGATCGATGAGCTGCATGCCTACGGCGTCACCCGCGTGTACGCGCCCGAGGACGGTCAGCGCATGGGTCTGCAGGGCATGATCGACGATATGCTCGAGCGCAGCGATTTCGATCCCGCCGAGGGCATCGCCGACGAACCCTTGACCAACTGGCGTGCCCTGGCGCGCACCATTACCGCGCTTGAGAACGGCGCCCTCGCAGCGAGCACGCGCCAGCAATTACTCGCGGGCGCGCAGCGAGCAAAACAACACGTGCCGGTGTTAGGCATTACCGGCACGGGCGGGGCGGGCAAATCGTCGGTAACCGACGAGATAGTACGGCGTTTCCGGCTCGACTATGACGATACGCTGAAGATCGCGATCATTGCCATCGATCCTTCGCGGCGCAAAACGGGCGGTGCATTACTCGGGGACCGCATCCGCATGAACGCCGTCGATAGTCCCAACATCTTCATGCGCTCGGTGGCGACCCGCGACGCGGGCGCCGAGTTGCCGCCGGCGTTTGCAGACATCCTGGCGGCAGTGCGATTGGGCGGATTCGATATCGTCATCGTCGAGACACCCGGTATCGGTCAGGGCGACGCCGGCGTGGCGCCGCATGTCGATACATCTGTGTATGTCATGACGCCCGAGTTCGGTGCGGCCAGTCAGCTCGAGAAGATCGACATGCTGGATTTCGCCGACTTTGTCGCGATCAACAAGTACGACCGCAACGGCGCCGAAGACGCCCTGCGTGATGTGCGCAAGCAAGTGCAGCGCAACCGCGAGGCGTTCGCGCAGTCGCCCGAAGACATGCCGGTATTCGGCACCATCGCCTCACGCTTCAACGACGATGGCATCACCGCGCTTTATCAGCAACTAAAACAAACTTCGTGTGACCATGGCCTCCGCCCGACTGAGGGGAGGTTGGCGCCGAGCGACTCGCGCGTTTCCTCAGCCGCTGCCGCGATCATTCCATCGCAGCGCCAGCGCTATCTCGCCGAAATTGCGGAGACCGTGCACGGCTACCATCAACGTGCCGGTGCGCAGGCGCAGCTCGCGCGCGAGTGGCAGCAACTGACAGAGTCGCGGCGCATGCTCGTCGAGGCCGGTCAGGACGGCGCCGCGCTCGGTGCGCTGATCGCCGGGCGCGGGCGCGCGCTCGATCGGGATGTGCACGAGCTGCTGAAACAATGGCCTGCACAGCGCCAGCGCTATGCGGCGGATGAATATGTCACGGCGGTGCGCGGCAAGGAGATACGCACGGCGCTCACTACCACCTCGCTGTCAGGCACCACTATTCCCAAGGTCGCCGCGCCCCGGTACGAGGACTACGGAGAATTGTTGCGCTGGCTGATGCGCGAAAACCTGCCCGGTGCGTTTCCGTACACGGCCGGCGTGTTCCCATTCAAGCGCGAGGGCGAAGACCCCACCCGCATGTTCGCCGGCGAAGGCGACGCGGCGCGCACCAACCAGCGTTTCAAAGACCTGTCGGAGCATGCCGAGGCCAAACTTCTTTCGACCGCCTTCGATTCCGTGACGTTGTACGGCTGGGACCCGGACGAACGCCCGGACATCTACGGCAAGGTCGGTAACTCTGGCGTGTCCATCGCCACGCTGGACGACATGAAGGCCTTGTACGACGGGTTCGATCTGTGCAACCCCACGACCTCCGTGTCGCTGACCATCAACGGTCCGGCGCCGACAATTCTGGCGATGTTTTTCAACACGGCGATCGATCAGCGCGTCGACAGGTTCACGCGAGCTGAAGGCCGCGCGCCGACGGACGAGGAACACGCGCACATCAAGGCGCAGGCGTTGCAAACCGTGCGCGGCACCGTGCAGGCCGATATCCTCAAAGAGGACCAGGGGCAGAACACCTGCATCTTCTCCACCGAGTTCAGCCTGCGCGTGATGGGCGACATACAGGAGTACTTTATCGCCAACGGCGTGCGTAACTTCTACTCGGTGTCGATCTCCGGTTACCACATTGCCGAAGCGGGCGCGAATCCCGTCACGCAGCTTGCGCTCACGCTTTCGAACGCGTTCACTTATGTCGAGTCGTATCTGGCGCGCGGCATGCACATCAACGACTTCGCGCCCAACTTGTCGTTCTTCTTTTCCAACGGTATGGATCCGGAGTACACGGTGATGGGACGGGTTGCGCGGCGCATCTGGGCGGTGGCCATGCGCGATCACTATGACGCCAACGAGCGCAGCCAGAAGCTCAAATATCACATTCAAACTTCAGGACGCTCATTGCACGCTCAGGAGATGGCGTTCAACGACATCCGCACCACGCTGCAGGCCTTGATCGCCGTCTATGACAACTGCAACAGCCTGCACACCAATGCCTACGACGAAGCGATCACGACCCCGACCGACGAATCAGTGCGGCGCGCGCTCGCCATTCAGCTCATTATCAATCGTGAGTGGGGACTGGCGCAGTGTGAGAACCCGAATCAGGGCTCTTTCATCGTAGAAGAGTTGACCGATCTTGTTGAACAAGCCGTGCTCAGGGAGTTCGAGCGCATCAGCGCTCGCGGCGGTGTGCTCGGCGCGATGGAAACCGGCTATCAGCGCGGCAAAATACAAGACGAGTCACTGTATTACGAGCACCGCAAGCATGACGGCAGCCTGCCGATCGTGGGAGTCAACACCTTCGAGAATCCGCAGGCGGAAGCCAAGCGTGAAATTGCGCTGGCGCGCTCGACCGAAGCGGAAAAACAAAGCCAGATCCGCCGCCTGCGGGAGTTTCAGCAACGCCACAACGACACAGCACGTGATGCCTTGAGACGCGTGCAACAGACCGCTATTGACGGCGGCAACGTATTCGCCGAGTTAATGGATGCGGTGCGTTGTTGTTCGCTGGGTCAGATCACCGATGCCCTGTTCAAGGTGGGCGGGAAGTATCGGCGGAATATGTGAAGAGCTGCCATTTCCGCACCGGCGGAGTCCATTTCGGGATTCATACGCTGGCGCAGTCAAATTACAAGGGACATGACCACACACCTCAGCGTTAACCTCAACAAAGTCGCGTTACTGCGTAACCAGCGCGATATTGGCATTCCGAGCGTGCTGAAGGCTGCACGCACATGCATCGCTGCGGGCAGCAGGGGCATTACTGTCCACCCGCGGCCGGATGAGCGCCACATTCGCTACGCGGATGTCTACGAGCTTGCCGAGCTGCTCGGCCTCGAGTTTCCGCACGTTGAATTCAATATCGAAGGCAATCCCTTCGAGGGCCGTTTTCTGGAAGTCGTGCATGATGTCAGGCCCACGCAATGCACGTTGGTTCCAGACGCGACCGGCGCTGTGACGTCCGACCATGGTTGGGATTTGCAGGCGAACCTCCAGCGCTTGCGCGCAGTGGTCCAAGAGCTGCGCGAGCTCGGATGCCGGGTAAGTCTGTTCGTAGATCACGATTCGCCGGATCTGGGTTTGGCGCGCGAATCGGGCGCACACCGCATCGAGCTTTACACCGAACCCTATGCTGCGGCCTTTGCGGCCGGTGATGCAGATTCCATATGGCAAGGCTTCGCCGATGCCACGAGACAAGCGCAGGACATCGGTCTTGGCGTCAACGCCGGTCATGATTTGAACCTCGATAACCTCGGCAGATTCTGCGCGATACCCGGCATACTGGAAGTTTCGATCGGTCATGCGCTCACTGCGGATGCGCTCGACCTCGGCCTGTTTAACGCGGTGCGCGAATATCTGAAAGTGACGGCGCTAGCCGACGGCGCTTAGTACCTTACCAGTGAAATCTTGTACCAAAATACCAAGAATTTCTCCGCCAACGGTCGCGCAGGAGTGAGGCGGACTTTTCCACGCCTTGTCCACGGCCGCGCGCCTCACACGCCGGCGTTGCGGTGGGCAAGGGGTGGTAAAGTCCGCCGTTGAGGGGGCACAGGTTTGGTTCCGGCTAGG
>JBPCXK010000105.1:0-6597 GCA_051008635.1 Gammaproteobacteria bacterium | reverse complement strand
ATCTTTGATTCCACAACGCATTTTCTTCTTCTCGGAAATACGACCTGTATTCCTCGTTTCAGAAAATGCGTTGTGAAATCAAATCTCTGCGCGATCATCTCGCCCCGTGGTGAGAAATGCGGGCTAGCCACAAAGGGCTCGCGTAAAAATAACTTCACATTTCTCGTCGCCCATCCATCCCGTGCGGCGGTGTTGCTCGTCGGTTAAATAGGCGGGCTATTCGCCCTCCTCGCGCCTTGCCGCACGGGCGCCTGGACACCGAGAAATGTAAACTTGTTTTGACGCGAACCCAACCCGGCATTAGCCGGAACCAAAGATATGCCTCTTCAACGGCGGACTTTACCACCCCTTGCCCACCGCAACGCCGGCGTTTGAGGCGCGCGGCCGTGGACAAGGCGTGGAAAAGTCCGCCTTGCTTGTGCGTGACCGCCGGCTGAAAACGCTTGGTATTTTTTGTACAAGATTTCAGTGGTAAGGTACTAAGATTTACCCGCGCCGGTCACGCCCGGGTCTCATCAGCAGCAACTCATGACGAAGCAAATTCAGTCGGTGCGCGGTATGCACGATATCCTGCCGGAGCAGTCATCGCCGTGGTGGCGGGCTGAACGCGTGGCGCGCGAAGCGCTCGTCTCTTACGGATATCGCGAGATCCGCGCCCCAATAGTGGAACGCACGGAGTTGTTTGCGCGCTCGATAGGCGAGGTGACTGACATCGTTGAGAAGGAGATGTACACCTTTGAGGACCGCAGCGGCGACAGTCTGACCTTGCGTCCGGAGGCCACCGCGGGTTGCGTGCGCGCCGGCATCGAACACGGCCTGTTTCACAATCAGCAACAGCGGATGTGGTACAGCGGGCCGATGTTCCGCCACGAGCGTCCGCAAAAGGGACGCTACCGGCAGTTTTATCAGTTCGGCGCTGAGGCCTTCGGTATCGCCACGCCGGACATCGACGCCGAGATGATTCTGATGACGCACAGGATTTGGCGCACACTCGGGCTCGACAACGTCGAGCTGGAGATCAACACACTTGGCACCAGCGAGGCAAGGGCGGCCTATCGTGGGCGACTGGTGGAATACCTGTCCGACCACGAGGGCAGGCTTGATGAAGAGTCGAAGCGGCGTTTGCAGAGCAATCCGCTGCGCGTGCTGGATAGCAAGAACGCGGACATGCGAGAGGTCATCGCAGCGGCGCCCAGCCTGCTCGATCATCTCGACAGCGACTCGCAGGATCACTTCGAGCAGCTCAAGTCGCGGCTGGATGACGCCTCGATTCGATATCGGATCAACACGCGCCTTGTACGCGGACTCGACTACTACACACGCACCGTGTTCGAGTGGATCACCGATGATCTCGGCGCACAAAACGCGATTTGTGGCGGCGGACGCTACGACGACCTTGTTACACAACTTGGTGGACGCCCAACGCCAGCGATTGGATTTTCCGCTGGCCTCGAGCGCCTGCTGGCGCTCATGGCTTTGAAGCAAGGCAGCGATGAGTCCGGCTACGCGGACGTTTATCTCGTGATGGTGAGCGGTGCTGCGGAGCGCTGCGGCCAGCAACTCGCGGAGGACTTGCGGCATCAGCACCCGCGCCTTAGGCTAGTGGTCAACTGCGGTGGTGGCAGTTTCAAGTCGCAGTTGCGCCGTGCGGACAAGTCCGGCGCTCGGCTCGCTTTGATCCTGGGCGAGGATGAGATCGCTGCCAACACCGTGACGATAAAGCAGTTGCGTACTGACGAGAGTCAACTGACGATACGACAATCAGAGCTGGCCGCTCATTTGACGGCAGCATAGGACCGAGGAGTTTCGATCGATGGTCGCCCGGAGTGACGAAGAACAAGTTGAGGTGTTAAAAAAGTGGTGGGATGAAAACGGCCGCGCGGTAATTTTCGGCGTCATCATCGGCATAGGTGGTCTGGCGGGCTGGAACGGCTGGCAAAACTACAAGGAAAGTCGTGCCGAGACCGCATCGGATCATTACGCGGCCCTGCGTGAGGCCGCCGGGAACGATCAGCAGGACAAAGTTGCCGACGAGGCCGCCAAGTTGCGCGACGCTTATGCAGCCACACCCTACGCGGCGCTGGGCGCGCTGGAACTTGCCAGACTCAAGGCTGAGGTTGGCGAGCTCGATGCGGCGGAGGAGCAGTTGCGCTGGGCGAGCGAAAACGCATCTCAGCAAGTGGTGGGCTATGTCGCGGCAGTCCGTCTGGCGCGCGTGCTGGTCGGTCTGGGCAAGCTCGATGAGGCGCTGGCCATCGTTGAACGCGAATTCCCGACGGGCTACGCATCGTTACTCGATGAGATAAAGGGCGACGTGTTCCGCGCGCGCGGTGACGTCGACGAGGCGCGGGCTGCCTACAATCGCGCTATAACGACCGCGACCGGGGATATCGATTACCTGCGTATGAAGCGTGACGACCTGGGCGAAGCCAAAACCACCTCCCCCGATCAGTCTTCATAGTGAATATGTGGAAATTAATCGTATTTAGTCTCGCGGCGCTCGTTCTCGGCGCCTGCGGTTCGTCGAGTCGCGAGCTTACGCGCCAGCCCACGCCGCTGAGCAACATTAGCACCGCCATCGAAATCAACGAGCTCTGGCGCAGCAGCGCGGGCGGCGGCATCGAAGAGCAATACGTGCGTCTGAATCCTGTGGTCAATCGCGATATTGTGTACGTGACCGATGTTGGCGGTGAGGTCACGGCGCTGGGCGCCGAAGACGGCGAGCGGCTGTGGAGGGCCAATACCGATACGCGCGCCGCAGGTGGTTTCAATGGTGGTGATCGCGTGATCGCGTTAGGCACCGTCGATGGCGAGCTTGTCGGGCTGGCCAGCGCGGATGGCGCCGAGCTGTGGCGTACCGGGTTGTCCAGCGAAGTGACTGCAGTGTCGCGCACAGAACTCGGTGTGCTGGCGGTGCGCACGTTGGACAGCAGAGTCTACGGGCTCGACGAAGAGAGCGGCGCGGTTTTGTGGCAGTGGGCAAGCAAGAGCCCGACGTTGACGCTGCGCGGCTCAGGAGCCCCGATCGTATCGGACGGCCGGTTCGTTGCCGGAATGGACAACGGCAAGCTCGTCGCGCTGTCCGCGCCAGACGGCAGGGTGCTTTGGGAAACTGCGATCGCGTCGCCGCGTGGCGCCTCGGAGCTCGAGCGCATGGTCGACATCGACGGTCAGGTCAAGGAGCAAGACGGGCTGGTTTACGTCGTCAGCTTTCAAGGCAACATCGCGGCGGTCACGCTGGCCGAGGGCCGCGTTCTGTGGTCGCGCGAGTTGTCTTCCTACACGGGCCTCGATGTGGAGATCGGCAAGGTGTACTCAACCGACGAAGACAGCAATGTGTGGGCCTTCGACGCCAGCAATGGCGCGTCGCTGTGGAAGCAGGAAAAGCTCAAGTACCGGGATATCACCTCGCCCGCCGTGGTGGGCGATTACGTGATCGTCGGAGACAGTCAGGGTTATGTTCATTGGCTGTCGAAATTCGACGGCCATTTGGTCGCGCGGCGGCGCGTGGACGGTTCGGGGATTCTGTCATCGCCGCAAGTGATGAACGATCGCGTCTACGTGCTCGGCAACAGCGGACGCATCGTGGTGCTCGAGGCCGCACCGCAGGGTTGAGCCGCTACTCGCAGCTGTTATGGCCCGCGTCATCGCGTTGGTTGGGCGACCCAATGTCGGCAAGTCCACGCTCTTCAACTCCCTGACCGGTACGCGCGACGCGTTGGTTGCGGACTTTCCGGGGCTAACCCGCGACCGCCAATACGGTTTCGGCCACAGCGGCGGCGAGCGTTTTATCGTGGTCGACACGGGCGGGCTGAGCGGCGATAACGCGGTTATCGATCGGTTGATGGCGGAACAAACCGAGTACGCGATCGCTGAAGCTGATCATGTGCTGCTGCTGGTCGATGGTCGCGAGGGGCGCACGGGCTCAGACGAGTCCATCGCACAGCGATTGCGCACTTTCGACAAGCCCGTGTCTCTGGTAGTCAATAAGACAGACGGTGTCGATCCTGATCAGGCTTGCGCCGATTTCTATGGCCTCGGCGTGCCGAGCGTATACCCGATCGCGGCCGTTCATGGTCGGGGCGTCACCGGCTTGATCGAAACCGTATTGCGCGAGTTACCCGATGATGAGATGCCGTTCGACGCAGAATCAACCCCGACGCCACGCATTCGCGTCGCGTTTGTTGGGCGACCGAACGTCGGTAAATCGACTTTGATCAATCGTTTGCTTGGCGAATCGCGTGTACTGGCCTCGGACAAACCTGGCACGACCCGCGACAGTATCGAGATCCCGTTCGAGCGCGATGACCAGCACTACACGCTGATCGATACCGCTGGCGTGCGCAGGCGCAGCCGCGTCAAGCTGGTGGTTGAAAAATACAGCGTAATCAAGAGCTTGCAAGCGATAGATCGAGCGCATGTCGTGGTCGCGCTGGTAGACGCGCGTGACGGCATCGCCGAGCAGGATGCGAGCCTGCTGGGCCTGGTGCTGGAGGCCGGCCGCTCCATCGTGCTGGCAATCAACAAGTGGGACGGTCTGAGTCATTCGCAAAAAGATACGGCGCGCCGTGAGCTGGAGCGACGGCTTTCGTTCATCGATTTTGTAGAACGCCGTTACATCTCGGCCTTACATGGTACGGGTGTCGGCAAGTTGATGACGAGTGTTAACATCGTGCATCACGCCGCCAGCCGCAGCTTCTCGACCCCTGTGCTTACGGAGTTGCTGGAGCAGGCGCAGGCGGCGCACGCGCCGCCACTCGTGCGAGGTCGGCGAATCAAGTTGCGTTACGCGCATCAGGGCGGGCGCAACCCGCCGCGGGTGGTGATTCACGGCAATCAAACCGCGCATGTGCCAGGCAGCTACAAGCGCTATCTGATGAACTTCTATCGCGACAAGCTGAAGCTGACGGGTACGCCGGTGCGGCTCGAGTTTGTCACTTCGGACAACCCTTACGCCGGCAGGCGCAACACGCTTACGCCGCGGCAGCGGCGCAAGCGTGAACGGGTGATAAAGAGTAAACGCTCCTGACTAAAAGAAATCAACCTGCGGTGTGTCGATGCGTATCTGCGCCTGGAATGATTTGCTGTTGCCATCTGCGCTCGTTGCGGTGACCTTCAGCTCCGCAATAGGGAACGCTTCCTGGCCGTCGAGGCGCGAACTGTTGCGCATTCTCGCCCGGTTTGAATTGCAGCGGCAGCACGCAACGCGGCTAAAATATCCCATGAGATAGAACGGAAGTCGAGCAAGGCGCTCGGAACCAATGACCAGAATCATCTACGGTTTCTCGGGCGAGGGGAGCGGACACTCCTCGCGTACGCGCGAAATGGCGCGGTGTCTGCTGCAGGATGGGCACGAGTTGCGGCTGGCAAGCTACGATCGGGGTTACCGGAATCTGGCTGACGAGTTCGATGTGCGGGAGATCGAAGGGTTGACCATCTCCAGCGAGGACAATCGCGTCTCGAAATTCAGGACGCTGACCGAGAACCTGAAACGTCTGCCCGCCGGCCATCGCCAGCTCGGACAACTGCGCGATCTCTTTCATGCGTTCGAGCCGCACGTGGTCATCACCGACTTTGAACCGATGACCGCTTACCTTGCCGAGTACTATGGCATCCCGTTGATCACGATCGACAATCAGCAACGCATGCGCTATGTGGATTACGGGATTCCACCAGGACAGGAGCTCGACGCAAAGCTGACGCGTCGCCTGATCAGAATAGTGGTGCCCTGGCCGAGCGTATCGCTGATTACCGCTTTCACCGCCGGCAAGCTTCGCAATCAACGCTCGTTTCTGTTTCCACCGATCGTCAGCGAGGACGTGCAACAACTGCGGCCGACGGTCGGCGACAGCTTGCTCGTCTACCTCACCAGCGGCTTCGATTCGTTGCTCGAGATATTGAAGACTTATCCTCAAGAGCAGTTCACTGTCTACGGCTACGATCGCTCAGCGACGGACCACAACCTCACCTTCAAGCCTGCCTCCCGCGACGGTTTCCTTCGGGACCTGGCGAGTTGCAAAGGCGTCATCGCCACCGCCGGCTTCACGCTGATCAGCGAGGCATTGTTCCTGGCAAAACCCTATCTCGCGTTTCCGATGGACGGGCAGTTCGAGCAGGAGCTGAACGCATTCCAGTTGGCGAACTGTGGCTATGGCGCTGCGATGCCCGAGCTGAACGCGACCGGCGTCGGTGATTTCCTCTATCGACTGCCGGAGTTTGCCGACCAGCTCCGTAACTACGATAGTGACCCCGGATCCGCGATCAAGCAGAAACTGCTCGAACTCGTCGCCGACAATGGGAGTCTTGCGGCCGAGTTCAAGAAACAGCGGAAGACCGAACGTTCGGGTTAATCTCACAAGTGCTGGGCATGAACACGTAGGGTGCAATAGCAATAGCGTATTCCAGGCGTCGCGGACGGTTCGGCGCGATACAACTAGTAGTGGGAGCGGTTTCAGCCGCGATAGTCGGTGTTTGAGGGCTTCGCAATCGCCGCTGAAGCTGCCCCCACGATTGCGTCGATTTCGCGCGGCTAGCCCGCACTTCTCCCCACAGGGAGAGAGGAGCGCGGAGAGACCTGATTTCCCCAGGCACTTTTTC
>JBPCXK010000104.1:0-10073 GCA_051008635.1 Gammaproteobacteria bacterium | reverse complement strand
CCATGTGCTTTTACGTTACCCGTTACGATGGCCGAGAATGCACGCCGCAGCTCCACCGCCAGTTCGTGTCCTGGCAAGTCGCGGGACAAGCGTAGTGCCGCCACGGCATCGTGTGTCACTTCGAACGGCTGCTGGTACGATTCTCTGATGTTCAGCAGCCAGCTGTAGTAGAAGGCGTCGCCATCGCGGCGACGTTGTCTGTGCACTGCCTTGACACGTTGTCCCATCCGGTGGCCCACTTGGGCCGCATCGCCGATGATGACCTCGTATTTCTTTGCCGCCTGTTCGCCCAGCGTGAGCCGCAGAAATTCATCAATCCGTTCAAAGTGAGCGCGACTGGCTGCCGGGCCGGTAAAGATCAGGGGCACTTCCAGCTGTTCATTGGTGAGATCCAGCACGATGCCCAAGACGTAGAGAATCTCCTCGGCGGTGCCCACGCCGCCCGGGAACACAACAATGCCGTGTGCCAGCCGCACGAAAGCCTCCAGGCGTTTCTCAATGTCCGGCATAACAACCAGCTGGCTCACCATGGGATTGGGCGGTTCCGCGGCGATAATGCCCGGCTCGGAAAGCCCCAGGTAACGGCCCCGGTCAACGCGCTGCTTGGCATGCCCCACGGCTGCGCCCTTCATCGGTCCCTTCATGGCGCCGGGACCGCAGCCGGTGCAGATGTCCAGTCTGCGCAGCCCGAGCTCGTAGCCTACCTCTTTGGAGTAGTCATATTCGTGGCGGGTGACTGAATGTCCGCCCCAGCACACGACCAGGTTCGGCCGTTGGTCCGGATCCATGATCCGCGCGTGCTTGAGGATCTGGAACACTGCGTCGGTCAGTCTCTCGCTGGTCAGCTGCCCATCGTCGAGTAGCTCCCGAATCTCGGTGCCGATGTACACCACATCACGCAGCACGGCGAACAGATGCTGGCGAATACCTTCGATCATTCGACCCTCTACAAAAGCGGACGGCGGTGCATTTCGAATGACCAGTTTCAAGCCGCGCGTGCGCCGGGCTACTTCAATGGAGAAATCGGCATACTCTTCGAAGATACGCTTGGCGTCATCGGATTCGCTGCCCGTGTTCAACACCGCTAGCGCGCAGCGTCGAAACAAATCGTGCAGATCGGGCCGTTGCGAGGGATTGGACAGCGCTGAGATTTCTCGTTGCGAAAGCAGCTCCAGGGTACCCCGAGGCCCGATTTCGGCATCAACCTTTGCAGGTACCGGGGCGGTTGTTTTGCCAGCTGTCATAGTGCGGGACGTCGTGCGTGATTAAAGTGAACTGCGGGTGGCGAGGTGCGAGACCTCAGCGGTGCTTTGGCGCGACGCCTTTCACGCTGGCGACGAATGCCGCCACGTCTTCTTTTTCATACTTCAGGTGGATCTGCTGTGTTGATGCGGGTTGATGCGTCAAGCTGACGCCTTTTCGTCTTTCTGTGCTCGGGCGTATGGGTCTCGGCGCGAAACCGCCTCCACAATTCGGACATACGTTGTGCAAAGTTGTCTCTACGCATTCGGCACAGAACGTACACTCGTAAGTACAGATTCGAGCCTGCGTCGAATTCGGAGGCAGATCCGTGTCGCAACATTCACAGTTTGGGCGCAGGTCGAGCATCGACGGATCCTCTGGTGTGGCTACGTCAACGACAGCATAAACCGGCGGCAGACCATCACGCGAGCAAAGCAGCGCCGTTCACGGTTGCTTCGCCGCAGCCTCCGCGCCGGCGACGAGCTCGTTCAGGCTTTTCGCCATCTGTCCGCACACCGCCGACAAGTCGCCAACTGCAAGTCGTCGGTCGACCGATTGCGGTGGCCCGATGCTGATGGTGATGCGGGCAAACGGTTTTGGCACTACAAAGCGGTCCCAGGATTTGACTTGCCAGTAACGGTTGGCGCCGTAGGCGATCGGTAGCATCGGTGCGCCGGCGAGTTGGGACAGCATGACCACACCCTGTTTGAACTCGAATATTGGTCCGTTCGGCCCGTCAGGTGTGACGATGGGCGAGACCTTGTGCGTTTTTATCATGGTGTAGATTTCGCGCAGGGCCTGCGCGCCGCCACGCGTAGCTGAGCCGCGAATGATGTGCACACCGATGTCGCCGAACATACGCGAGGCCATGTCGCCGTCTGCGGACGGGCTGATGAGATAGCCGAGATTCAAACCCTTAGCGCGCTGATCGAGCAGATAACGCACGCAAAATACCTGCCGCTGATGCCAGTAGCACGGGATGAAGGGTTCGCTGCTTTGGAGCAGGGGAGCGATATGCTTCTCGCCGATGACACGTTCGATGCGGCAAGTCATCCATAGTAGCTTGATTGCGTGCCTGACCAGAAAGGGCAGAGTGGCGGTGGCGAGGCGGTAGCGCCAGGTATCGCGCTGCATCAGCGAGGCGCCACGGGAGGCCGTGTGACTTGTCTGCGATGATATACTATCGGCATAAACAAAGTCTCGTTCGCGGCATCCGCTCAAACTTTACCCAAGCAGTGTCCAGTCAGCAAAACCCGCAACTGCTCCCGCCAGGGCCGGCCGAGCGGTTCGATATCAACGTCGATGATGAATCATTCCACAAACTGGCGCAGTGGGTGGCTCGCTATGGCGGGATCATAAAGGTGGAACCCGCGACGCGGCGCGTTCCGTCTTACGTGCTGAATAGCCCGGAATATGTGAAGCACGTGTTGATCACCAATCATCGCAATTATACCAAGGGCGTGGGGTTCGAGCGGGTCAAGATGTTGCTGGGTAACGGCATCATTGTCAGCGATGGCGATTTTTGGCGCTCGCAGCGTCGCATGATTCAGCCGGCGTTTCACCGCCAGGTCATCACACGGCTCGCGCAGATGATGCAGGCGTGCAATCAACGCAAGCTCGAAGACTGGAGCGAGAAGGCCGCGCGGCGGCACACGATAAACATCACGCATGAGATGAGCGAGCTCGCGCTCGAGGTGGTGTTGCGTGCCCTGTTCAGCGTCGATCTGGACATGCTCATCGCCGCCGAGGGTGAAAACCCGTTCGCGATTCTGGTGCAGGATTTCACGCGCGATCTGCAACTCGCTATGAAGTTCAGAGGCCTGACAAGGCATGTTGCCGACATGATGTCACGGCGGCGTGCCGACGAGCGCACGGAGTTTGATTTTTTGTCGATGCTGATGGACACGCGCGACAAGGAAACCGATGAGCCCATGACGGACAAGGCGCTGATTGATGAAGTCATGACCATTATCGTCGCTGGTCATGAGACCACGGCGGGCACGCTCAACTGGATATGGTATTTACTGTCGCAGCACCCGAACGTCGAGACGAAGCTGCAGGCGGAGGCCGACACGTTCGAGTCCGCTCCCGGTTTCGCGGACCTGGAGCATTTACCGTACGCACGGCAGGTCGCCGAAGAGGCGCTGCGGCTGTACCCGCCGGTCTGGCTGTTTTCCCGCAAGGCCGTCGATGCGGACAGCGTCGGCGGTTTCTACATACCGCCGGGCACGGATATTTTTTTGTGCCCCTATTTGCTGCATCGCGACGCGGAGCATTGGGACAACCCCGACGCGTTCACGCCCGAACGATTCGCCTCCAACGACATAAAGGAGCGTAACCGCTACACCTACTTTCCGTTCTCGATGGGTTCGCGGCGATGTATCGGCGAGTTCTTTTCCATGGTCGACATGCAGTTGCATCTGGGCTTGCTGGCCAAGCACTTCCGGCTGAAGCATGTTCCGGACAAGCCGATCGAGCTTGAGCCGCACATCAATCTGCGAACAAGACACAGCATCATGATGTTGCCCGAAGCAAGAAAACGATGAGTATGGAGTCACGGCAGACCCTGACAGAAGTTCTCAACGACACAGCGGATGATACCCACAGCGTTACGCATATCGAGAGTCAGCAGAACGAGACGAAAGTTACTTACCAGAGTATGCATGCGCGGGCGCTCGGTCTGCTCGGCGTTTTTCAGGACCGCGGCGTGCGTGCCGGTGACCAGCTCGTTGTTCTTCTTGCCGACAACGGGCGATTTATCGAGGCGTTCTGGGCCTGCATTCTTGGCGGCATCATTCCCGTGCCGATCGCGGGCGGCATCAGCGATGAGCATCGGCGCAAGCTTTTCCGGATTTACGACAAACTCGAATCGGCATTTTTGTATACGAACACGGCCGCTTTGGACAGGCTCGAGCAGTTCGCGAACGCGAACGATCTCCGTCGTCATTACAGCGATCTGAAACAGAAGACCTTTTTGCTCGAGGAAGTCGACAACGCTTCTATCTCGGGCAAGATTCACGCTGCACGACCCGGCGACGTTGCCTTTATCCAGTTCTCCTCCGGTTCGACCAGCGTGCCCAAGGGGGTTGTGCTTACACACCTGAACCTGCTCACCAACATCAATGCCATCATGCTCGGGATGCGCATGGAGGCACACGACACGATGATGAGCTGGATGCCACTGACGCACGATATGGGGTTGATTGGTTTTCACCTGACACCCGTCTTGGGCCGCATCGATCACGTGCTAATGCCGACTGATGTTTTTGTGCGTCGTCCCGCATTGTGGTTGTCGAAAGCGGATGCGCACAGGGCGAATATTCTGTGCTCGCCGAACTTTGGTTATCAGCATTTTCTGAAGGCGTTCAAGCCCGACAGATTCGGTAAACTCGATCTCGCGCATGTACGCTTGATTTTCAACGGCGCCGAACCGATCTCGGCGGCGCTTTGCGGGCAGTTCATGGACACGCTCGCGCCCTACGGTTTGAAACCGGAGGCCATGTTCCCTGTCTACGGACTTGCGGAGGCCACCCTTGCGGTGTCATTCCCCGCTCTCGACGAACCGTACGAGGCGTTGCGGCTCGATCGAACTGCGCTCGGCGTTGGCGATGCGATTCAGCTTGTTGACCACGACAACGACAACGGCGTCACGTTCGTCAACGTCGGTGAGCCGATCAAAGATTGCGCGGTGATGATCAGCGATGCGAGCGGCGCGCCCCTACCGGACAGCACAATCGGTCATGTCCGCATCCAGGGCGATAACGTCACAAGTGGCTACTACCGCGAAGACGCACTCAACCAATCGGTGATCTCGAAAGAAGGTTGGCTCGATACCGGCGACCTCGGTTTCCTGCGTGAGGGCGCCGTGTTCATCACCGGGCGGGCGAAGGACATCATTTTCGTGAACGGACAGAACTTGTATCCGCACGATCTGGAAGACATGGCGGTGCGGGCGCGCGCCGCTGAGCCCGGAAAGATCGTCGTTTCCAGCGCCGGGGCAGGTAACAGTCAGACGGAGCGATTGCTGGTTTTCGTGCAGTATCGCGACAAGATAGAGGAATTTGCTGACATTTCGACGCGGATCAAAAAAGTTATCAACGCGGCGGCAGGTGTACAGGTTGATCACGTTATACCCGTATCTCGCATTCCCAAGACGACCAGTGGCAAGGTGCAGCGGTATCTCCTGGCCGAGAGCTTCGCGCGCGGGGAATACGATGAAGCCGTTAGCTTTCTATCGCGCGAAACCGGGACGCCGGCTGGTGACGAGACGCCCGTCTCGGACGTTGCCGACCGGCTGAAAACCATATGCGATGGCGAGGTGGAAGGCACGACGCTTGGCCTCAACGACAATCTGTTCGAGATCGGTATCAGTTCCCTGACGCTCGCGCAAATTCACGAAAGGATCGAGGAGACCTGGCCGGGTCAGCTCGACATCACTGACCTGTTCGACTATCCGACGATTGGGGAGCTCGCGCAGTTGCTGGAGACTAAACTGCAGAGCTCCTAGCCCGCATTTCTCACCACGATGACGGCGCTGGCTTGATCTTTGAATCCACAACGAATTTTCTTCACTCGGAAATACAGCCCGTATTCCGCTCCTTCAGAAAATCCGCTGTGAATTCAAATCTCTGCGCGATCATCTCGCCCCGTGGTGAGATAGCGGGCTAGCTTGCGTTTTGCGCGCCACGCGCAGGTCAATCTGCTGTTCGGTTGTGGGTGGTGTGAAGAATGCCCTTACATGTCTTTTGTGGGTAAGTTTCTCGGACCATACCGGATCCCGGATAAACACGGACGCGTTTGTCCGGGATGACGCCTCCTCATCGGCGTGCGTTCAACGCCGCCGTTTCTTTGTTTTTCCGAACAGCAGCGGTTCGATCTCGTCGAAGTGTGAGACGAAATGCATCTTTAAACCTTCGCGAATGTGTTTCGGCAGCTCGTCGAAGTCGGCGCGATTGTCTTCCGGCAAGATCAGTTCCTTGATGTTCACGCGCTTGGCGGCGATGACTTTTTCACGAACGCCGCCGATTGGCAGCACTTGCCCGGTCAGCGTCAGCTCGCCCGTCATGGCGATCGGACGCGGGCGCCGGTTACGGGCGAGAGACAGTAGCGCACTTGCCATGGCCGCGCCGGCGCTCGGACCGTCCTTCGGCGTGGCGCCCGCGGGCACATGCAGATGAACGTATGCCTTTTCGAAGTAGTCCGGGTCAATGCCGTAGCGTTCGGTGTTGGCAACAATATAGCTGGAGGCAATGTTGGCCGATTCGCGCATGACATCGCCGAGCTGACCCGTGAGCCGCATGCCACGGTTGAATTCGTGAATGCGATTGGCCTCGATGTTGAGCGTGGCGCCGCCCAGGGCCGTCCACGCCAGTCCGGTGATGACTCCAACGCCTGATATGCGTTTGTCGGGCGCGAATCTGGCTTTGCCGAGATAGTCATCGACATCGCTCGTGCGTACATGCAGTGGCGTCTTGGCCCGTTTGAGGATCTTAACCGTCGCTTTGCGCGCGATCGTGCCCAGCAGTTTTTCCAGCCGCCTCACGCCCGCTTCACGCGCATAGTCCTCGATGATTTTGCGTATCGCGGCTGTGTCGATGCGCACCTGGCCGCGCGGTTTCAGTCCGGCTCGCCTGAGCTGGCGCGGCCACAAGTGTTTGCGCGCGATGGCGAGTTTCTCGCTCGCCAGATAACCGGATAAGCGAATAATTTCCATCCGATCGAGCAGCGGTCGCGGGATGGTGTCGAGCTGATTGGCCGTCGCGATGAACAGCACTTTGGACAAATCGAACTGCACATCGAGGTAGTGATCGAGAAAGTCGGCGTTTTGCTCGGGGTCGAGCACTTCGAGTAAGGCCGACGCCGGGTCGCCGCGGTAAGACGCGCCGACCTTGTCGATCTCGTCGAGCATGATGACCGGGTTAGCGGACTTTGTATCCTTGATTGCTTGAATGAACTTGCCGGGCATGGCGCCGATGTAGGTGCGCCGGTGACCTTTGATCTCCGCTTCATCGCGCATGCCCCCGAGCGAGAAGCGAAAGAATTTGCGATTCAGCGTTTCGGCGATCGAACGCCCAAGCGAGGTCTTGCCGACACCAGGCGGTCCGACGAATAACAGGATCGACCCCGCCACCTCGCCGCGCATGATGCCGACGCCGATGAATTCGAGAATCCGGTCCTTGACGTCGTCGAGGGCCTCGTGATCGCGGTCGAGTATCTTGCGTGCTTTTTTCAGGTCCGGCGAATCTTTGGTGTGTTTGCCCCACGGCACTAACGTCAACCAGTCGAGATAGTTGCGCGTGACCGCGTATTCGGGCGAACCAGTCTCCAGCAGGGAGAGTTTTTGTAGCTCATCCTCGATGCGGTTTTCCGCGTGCTCCGGAATGGTGAGGTCTTTCATGCGGGCGCGGAATTTCTCGGCCTCGGCCGTGCGATCGTCTTTCGACAGGCCGAGTTCTTTCTGGATTGCCTTGAGTTGTTCGCGCAAAAAGGCTTCGCGCTGGCGGCCCTGCATCTCTTCTTCGACTTGTTTGCGAATGCGCATCTGCGCCTTGGCGAGATCCAACTCGCGGGAGATCAGCAGCAGCACCTTTTCCAGTCGGGGCAGCAGCGGCACGGTTTCCAGCACGCCCTGCAAATCCTCCTTGCTGGCCGTAGTGAGACTGGCGGCGAAGTCCGCGAGCCGCGAAGGCTCGTTGGGATGAAAATGGTCGAGAAACACCTTGAGCTCCTGACCATAAAGCGGATTCAGCGGCACGAGTTCTTTTATTGTGTTGATGACCGCCACTGCATACGCCTTGACCTCGTCAGTCTGCTCCTTGACGTTTTCCTGGTAATAGCGCACCCGGGCGCTGAACGGTGTCTCGTTCGATATCCAGCCTCCGATGCGGAAGCGTTGTAAGCCTTCCATCAGGATCTGGAACTTGCCCTCTTGCTTTTGCACGCGATGAATGCGGCAGGCGGTGCCCATGTCATAGAAGTCGTCCGGACGGACAGGGCGGCTCTCGATGTCACGTGTGAGCACAATTCCGACGATGCCGTGCTTGGCGTCGTTGACCGCTTTGATGGTCTTTTCCCAGGATTCGTCGACGACCAGCGGAATGGCCTGGCCGGGGAAAAAGGGCCGGCTTTGTTGCGGCACAAGGTGAATGACGCTCGGCAGGACTTCGGCGGCGCGGACGAGCCCGCTTTTGTCGCCGGCGGATTCGACAGTTTGTTCTTGATCGATATCCATGACGTTAGTTGTTGTGAGTAGAGGGGCAGGGGAGGCCGCTCGTTCACGAGCAGACTATTTGTTATATGGAGGCCGCGTGACGATTATCAAGTGAGGTTCAGAACGGTACGTCTACGGCGCGACAAAGAAAACGCATAAACGGTTTCGCGGCCACGAATGCGCCGCCCACACGGTCGGCAAAGTCCCCGCGGTACAAGTCTTTGGCGGCCAGGTTGTTCATAGCGATGAAATCCTTCCGCTTGAGGTCGTCGATCAGGGGATGGTCGGCGGCATAACCTTTCGGCGGGCGCTTGAGGCTCTCGCCGCCAAGCTCGAACTGGCGCCGGAAGTCTTTGTCGTCGCGCGCCTTGAGCCAGTCCTTCTGACGCGTGGCGATGCGCTCGCGAATGCCGGCAAGCGCTGCCGGTTCCGGATGCCACAGGCCGATTCCGAGAAACACGTCTTTAGTGTCAAAATGTACATAAAACCCCGGAGCATGGACGTCCTTGCCCAACGCGTGACGAAAATGGATGCCGACGTTGGTCTTGTAGGGCGTCTTGTCCTTGGAGAAACGCGTGTCGCGGTAGACCCGCATCAACGAGCCGCCGGTCTTTTTAGGGATTGCCTCGAAGTGGCGCGAAACCTTGCGCAGCGGCGGGCCCATGGCCGCGATAAACTCCAGCACAGGGTCGACGATCTGCTGTTCGTAGCGTTTCTTGTTGGCGTTGAACCAGTCGCGGTTGTTGTTCCTGCCGAGGTCGGAAAGAAACTTGATCAACTCGGGCTGAAAACCTGCGAAATCGGTTTTTGGCATTTCTGTTTTTCTCCTGTGGTCGAGAGTGCTGTTGGATCTGTTTATGCAGGAGCGGCTTCAGCCGCGATTGCGAGGTCCCCACACCGCTCCCACAATCCGGACACTGGCAAAGTATAGACACTTTTTGCCCTGCAGCCGGCAATACGCTAGTGTCTTTTCTCCATGAGCAAGCACCATCACGACGGTCCGTTGTCCGACACCGTATTACGCGTCAAGGCGCTGGAGTCATTGCTAGTCGAAAAGGGGTTGGTGGATCCTGCGGCGCTGGACGAGCTGATCGATAGGTACGAACACCGGGTCGGGCCGCGCAATGGCGCCAAAGTCGTGGCGAAGGCATGGACTGATGCTGAGTACAAGCGACGCCTGCTTGGCGATGCGACAAGCGCTATTGCGGAGTTGGAATTCACCGGCCGGCAGGGCGAGGACATGGTCGTCGTGGAGAACACGGACAAGGTGCACAACATGGTGGTCTGCACACTGTGTTCCTGTTATCCCTGGCCCGTGCTCGGGCTGCCGCCCGTGTGGTACAAATCCGCGCCTTACCGCGCGCGTTCAGTGGCGGATCCGCGCGGCGTGTTGAAGGAGTTCGGCGTGACGTTGCCGGATGACGTCGAGATTCGCGTTTGGGACAGCACCGCCGAGGTGCGTTATCTGGTTCTGCCGCAACGTCCCGCGGGGACTGACAGCATGAGCGAAACACGGTTGGCAGAGCTGGTGACGCGCGATTCCATGATCGGCACCGGCCTGCCACGGGATCCGAAAGCATGAACGGCGGGCACGATCTTGGCGGCATGCATGGGCTTGGGC
>JBPCXK010000103.1:0-3480 GCA_051008635.1 Gammaproteobacteria bacterium | reverse complement strand
GAGGAAACCTTCGGGCCACTCGCGCCGCTGTTCAAGTTCGAGCACGAGGGCGAAGTCATTCGTGTGTCGAACGACACAGAGTTCGGTCTCGCCGCCTATTTCTACAGCCGAGACATTGGCCGCATCTGGCGCGTATCCGAGGCCCTGGAGTACGGCATCGTCGGCATCAACACCGGCATCATCTCCACCGAGGTCGCTCCGTTTGGCGGCATGAAGTCGTCGGGCATCGGTCGCGAGGGTTCGAAGTACGGCATCGAGGAGTTTGTCGAGGTCAAGTATCTGTGCCTGGGCGGCATTGATTCGTAACGACAAAGAAACACTTTATAAACAATCTTTTAGGTTCAGAATCTATAGTTGTCTATCATCCTCATGGCCATGCTTCCGAAAGTAACAAAGGTCATCGAGATCCCGACGCCGGGCGGGCCGGAGGCCCTCGTTGCAGGCGAGCGCCCCATGCCGAAGCCGGGGTCCGGCGAAGTCCTGATCAAAGTCGCGGCCGCCGGCGTCAACCGGCCGGATTGCCTGCAGCGCGCTGGCAGCTACCCGCCGCCGCCGGGCGCTTCGGATATTCCCGGGCTTGAAGTGGCGGGAACCATCGCCCATGTCAACGCGGACGTTAGTGAATGGCAGGCAGGTGACGAGGTCTGCGCGCTCGTCAACGGCGGAGGTTACGCCGCTTACTGCACGGTGCCCGCGGCGCAGTGTCTGCCTGTGCCCAAGGGGCTCGACATGGTGCAGGCCGCCGCCTTGCCCGAGACGTTTTTCACGGTCTGGACCAACGTATTCCAGCGCGGGCGTTTGCAATCTGGCGAAACCCTGCTGGTGCACGGGGGCGCCAGCGGCATCGGCACGACCGCGATTCAACTGGGCGTCGCTTCTGGGGCGCAGGTGTTCACCACGGTGAGGACCGACGACAAGCAACGCTCCTGTGAAGCGTTGGGTGCGACCCGGGCCATTAATTACAAAAAAGAAGACTTTGTCGAAGTGGTGCAGGATTTGACTGACGGCCGCGGCGTCGATGTGATCCTCGACATGGTCGGGGGTGAGTACATCGTGCGCAACATCAAGAGTCTGGCGACCGAAGGCCGGCTCGTGCAGATCGCCTTTCTCGCCGGGTCAAAAGTGACGCTGAACTATCTGCCGGTCATGCTCAAGCGCCTGACGTTGACGGGTTCCACGCTGCGCGTGCAATCCACGCAAGCCAAAGGCGCTATCGCCGCGGCGCTGTGGAAAAAGGTGTGGCCGCTAATCGAGGCGGGCAGGGTTGCGCCGCAGATCTTTCGTACGTTTTCGTTGGACGAGGCGCCCGCGGCGCATCGCTTGATGGAGTCGAACGAGGTCATCGGCAAGCTTGTGCTGGTGGTTTAGGACCACCGCTGCCAGGTACAAGATTTCCCTCCGGTCGAAATGACACAAGGGGTTACGATGCCCGACGATTCATCGCAGACCATGAACACACCATTTTTGAGTTAGCTGTTTAAACTTCGGAGAGGTTTCTGAGATGACGACATACACCGCCCCCACCCGCGACATGGAATTCGTGATCAATGAACTGGCGGGTCTGCAGCAAGTTGCCGGCTTGCCCGGCTGCGAGGAAGCGAGCAGCGATCTGGTCAGTAGTGTTCTGGAAGAGGCGGGAAAGCTGGGTAGCGAGGTGCTGGCGCCGCTGAATCATGCGGGGGATCAGCAACGAGCCCGTATGGAAGACGGCGAAGTCCGAACACCCGATGGCTGGAAGGAGGCGTATCGGACCTTTATCGACAGCGGCTGGAACGGATTGCCGTTCTCACCCGATCATGGCGGTCAGGGCTTGCCCTGGCTGCTGGCCACCGCGGTACAGGAGATATGGCACGCCTCCAACATGGCGTTCGGCTTGTGCCCGCTGCTCACGCAAGCCGCGATCGAAGCCATTGACCGCCATGCCTCAAAGGAGTTGCAGGAACTGTATCTCGAGAAGCTCGTCAGCGGCGAGTGGACCGGCACGATGACCCTCACCGAGCCGCAGGCCGGTTCGGATCTCAGCGCAGTGCGCACCAGGGCCGTGCCCGAGGGTGATCATTATCTGATTACCGGCCAGAAGATTTTCATTACCTACGGCGAGCACGACCTCACCGAAAACATCATTCACCTGGTGCTGGCGCGTACGCCCGATGCGCCTGAAGGCGTCAAGGGCATTTCGCTGTTCGTGGTGCCCAAGTTCAAGGTCGGCGCGAACGGCGAGCTGCTCGAGCGCAATGACGTGCGCTGCGTATCTCTCGAACACAAGCTGGGCATCCACGCCAGCCCGACCGCGGTGCTGGCATACGGCGACAAAGGCGGCGCGGTTGGTTTCCCCGTTGGCGAGGAAAACCGCGGCCTGGAATACATGTTCACGATGATGAATCTCGCGCGGCACGCGGTCGGCGTCGAAGGTGTGGGAATCGCCGAGCGCGCCTATCAGCAGGCGCGCGAGTACGCGAAGGAACGTAAGCAAGGACACGCCATTGGCGCTGACGGCAATGGACGCTCGCCAATCATCGACCATCCGGATGTGCGGCGCATGCTCATGACCATGAAGGCGCACATAGAAGCCATGCGCGCGCTCGTATACGTCGCAGCCTCGGGCATGGACCACTCATTCCGCAATCCGGATACAAACGAGAAGGCGCGCCACGCGTCCACCGTGGATGTGCTCATTCCCGTCGTCAAGGGCTGGAGCTCGGAGCTCGGCGTGGAGATCGCCTCGCTCGGCGTACAGATTCACGGCGGCATGGGCTACATCGAGGAAACGGGCGCTGCCCAACACCTGCGTGACGCGCGCATTACGCCGATTTACGAAGGCACCACGGGTATCCAGGCCGCAGATCTGGTCGGGCGCAAGCTGATTCGCGATCACGGCGAAAGCGTGCATGCGGTGCTCGCCGACATGCGTGCCGACGCCAAGGCTGCGGAGAACGTATCCGGCGATGAGGTGAGTACGATCAGGCAGGCGTTCGAGCAGGCAATCGATACGCTGGCGCAGGCGACCGATTGGATACTGCAGGCTAACGAACAGGACCCGCGCTTGCCTGCCGCGGCTTCCGCGCACTATCTGCGCCTGTTCGGCACCGTTGCCGGCGGCTGGCAGATGACGCGCGCCGCGCACGTCGCACAGCGCAAAATCGATGCCGGCGACAACGAAAGCGCATTTTACCGCACGAAGCTGAACACCGCGTTGTTCTACGCGCAGCAGGTGTTGCCGCAGGCAAGCGCTTTTTTGCAGAGCATGACGCGCGGCTCGGAAGTGGTAATGGCGTTGACGACCGACGAGTTCTGATGGCGCTTACCGTCGATGAGGCCAACCGGCGTGCCGCCCAGTGCCTGCCCGGTTTGCTGGGGCTCGAATTTACCCACCTTGAGAAAGGCCTGACCCGCGCACAGATGGCCGTGCGGGCTCAGTTACTGGCGCCGCATGGTTTCCTGCACGGCGGTAGCGTAGTGGGGTTGGCGGATACGGCCTGC
>JBPCXK010000102.1:0-10807 GCA_051008635.1 Gammaproteobacteria bacterium | reverse complement strand
TCTCAGACGCGTTTACGTTTCTCTAGTACGGGGGTAGGCGTACTTTTCATGTCAAAAGTGGCGGTTTCTCTGCTGCACCGCACCAGCGTCCGGTTTTCAGGCGGCTGTGGGAACGAGTCGATTGGCGAAGCGCTCCAGCGGAAAACGGTAGGTACCGTGGAAGTTGATGTGAGCATAACCGACGGGCCCGACGGTGCTGACGTCACCGATCGCAAAGCGCGGTTTAGTCCGGCGGCGTTCGCGGCCAATTACAGATTGCAATCGTTGTGTGTTCCAGGCCATGACGCAGTTAGTGATCAGAGCGAGCGCCCCCGAGGTGGCGACTAATTCCTCTGTGCGGCGGCCACGTCTTGCGGGCAGCGCCCCGCTGCAGATTTGCCGCTGTAGCGAATGCACCGACTCGCCCCGTTCCAGAATGCGAAACACTGATTGGCGGAACTCCGGCAGCGTGAAGTAATCGCACAGATACACTGTGCGCAGCAGTTGGCCGAGCGTATGACCGGCGCGATGGATTCGCTCGCCACGCGCTGCGGAGCCGAAGCGTTCGAGCACGTTGGTCGCGCTGCGCCAGCCCTCGTCGATGGTCGCCGCCACGCGCAGCAGATCATCCCATCCTTCACGAATCGGGGCGAGTGGAACATCGTGACGGAGAAGCTTCGCAAGTGAATCTGGTGCGTGTAGTCGACGTGGAACGTGCAGGTGCCGATCGCGCAGATTGGATAGCCGTGGGCAGAGATCAGAACCCAGGAGCTTGGCGATCGCGAGAGCGAAATCAGTGTAACCATGGGTGTCCACGGCAAGACGCTCAAGCCGAGTAACGGACTGGCGCACGGCGCCCTCGATCGCCGCACCGGCTTGGCGGGTGGAGAGCAGCAAGGGCTGGTCGTAGACGATCCCCCAGCGGTTGAGCACGTGCGTGTAGGTGCCGACCGCATGCCGGCGGCGCTTCGGATCGACCCGCGCCATCCAGAGGTGTCGATTCACATCTAGACTCATGAGATCACTTGAAGCTTCGAACCCATCGCCCCATTTCTGTGAGAGGGGCTGAGCGAGCAGGTACTCCATCACGGCATCGTTCGCACGGCGCAGCAACCGGTCCTCCTCAAGCAGCTGCAATGCACGACGGATACTTGAGAGTCGCACCGCGGGGATCATCATGGAGACCTCCGTCGCATCCAGCCCCATCGCCGCAGCAATGATCGCTGCACATACAGGCAGGAGCTCCTCGGGGGCGGGTGGCACACGGCCGAGAAGTTGCCAAGTGAAATGCGTCTCACTGTCCATTGCGAGAAGGAGTTCGGGCAGTTGAACTTTCCCGACGTGGGCATAGAGCTGTGCACTTACGGCGGCAGCATGCGATCCCAGCCGGCGGTCGCGCACAAGCGAGGCGGACTTTTCCACGCCTTGTCCACGGCCGCGCGCCTCAAACGCCGGCGTTGCGGTGGGCAAGGGGTGGTAAAGTCCGTCGTTGAAGAGGCTCATCTTTGGTTCCGGCTATGCCGGGTTAGGGCTTGGACGAGAGACCGGAACGGGGTCGCTTCCCTGCCAGACGAGATTTCACACGCATGCGATGAAATCTGACAGTGTCTGTGTGATTGGCCTGGCTACTAGCAATAAACCATCGTCAACGCCCCGTGGCGACAGAACCTGACGAAACCTCGACATGTTGGTGCAACACGTCTTCCAGTTCAGCCAGCGACTCTTCAAACAGCTCACGCAACTCCGCAGACCGCTCGAACGCACGTGTTTCCCCCTCATTGCCGGCGGTCTCAGCCTCAGCCAACAACGCACACAACTTGTGCAAGCCGAAGTTGCCGGCCGCTCCGCGCATCTTGTGAGCAACACCCGTTACTGCTTTGGCATCGCCCTGCGCGGCCTGACGCGCAATCTCCTGGACAAACTCCTCGCCGGATTTGGCAAACACGTCCACCATGTTCTGAACCTGATCAACGCCGAGTCGCCGAATATCGTCAACCACGACGGTCCGATCGAGTACCAGCTTGCCGGTTGCAGCGTCTTTGAACACAAGCGCCGTAGATCCGGAGCTGACACGATCGATCGACATCGCGAGCTCATTCAGCGAGAACGGCTTGCCCAGAAAGCCGTCCATGCCCGCGCTCATGTAGTGATCCACTTCCTCCTGGAACACGTGCGCCGACATGGCGATTACCGGCATATCCCGTACGGCGCTGCTGCTATGCTGTCGAATACGCTTCAGGATCGAGAGTCCGTCCATACCCGGCAGGCCGATGTCCAGCAACACCAGATCAATCGGTTCGGTATCGAGCGCCTTCAGCGCCAGTTCGCCGTTTTCCGCTGTCGATATCCGGTGTCCGAGCTTCTCCAGATAGCGATCGGTGATCATCCGATTGGTCGGATCGTCTTCAACTACCAAAACGTGACACGGTCCAGTCGACCGGGCGAGTGACGTCTCCTCTTCCTCAGTTCGCGCTACCGCTGCCGGTACACACATTTCCAGGCTAAACTCAACCATTGTCCCCCGTCGTGGCGCACTGGTCAGGAGAATCTCCCCGCCCAACGCGGTGACCAATCGCTCACAAATCGCCAACCCCAGCCCAATGCCCCCCTGGCGTCTGGCAGTGGATGAATCGACCTGGGTAAACGCCCGAAAAATGTCCTGCTGCCTGTCCGCCGGGATTCCAATGCCGGTGTCCTGGACCTGAAAGCGCAGTCGCCGTGTACCGACCCCATTGTCGGGACCCGCCTCGGCGCGTACGGTAATCACGCCGGCATCCGTAAACTTTATGGCATTGCCGATCAGGTTCAACAGAATCTGGTGGAGCTTGCCCGCGTCACCGTGCAGCAACGACGGCAATTCAGGATCGAATTCGGTAACGATCCGATTGCCGTGCTCGCGGGCCGATACCGACATGAGATCAACGATGTCCTTCAACAGCGTATGCAGAGCGAACTGCCTGTTCTCGATTCTGAGCTTGCCAGCCTCTATCTGGGAGTAGCCAAGAATGTCATTCAGAATATCCAGCAGGGTCGAGTTAGCGGTGGCGATAGTCCGCAGATACTCCAGCTGCTGTTGTGACAGCGCGGTATCTTCCAGCAGCCGCAGTGTGCCGAGCGCGCCACTCAATGGCGTGCGAAGCTCATGACTCATCGTCGCCAGGAACGCAGTTTTCGCGCGATTGGCCTGCTCCGCCTTGTCTCTGGCGATAGCGTGCTGCTGAGCCACGTCGGCAAGCCGGCTATTCGCCTGCTCCAGTTCAGCCGTGCGTTGACTTACGAGGTGTTCGAGATGTGTTTTGTGCTCGAGTAGTTCTTCGTCGACCTTGCGCTTCTCGATGGCATTGTCGCGAAATACCTGCAGCGCCCCGGCCATTCTGCTCAACTCATCCGCGCCTCCAGTGTCGATCTCGACATCGTACCGCCCGGTTGCGATAGACCGTGTCGCGGATTCAAGCGACAACAGCCGCCGGATAACATTGCGTTTAATGTACACCCACAATATGAGCGCGGCGGCGAGCAAAGAAATAATCGCACTCCTGCTGAATAAAACCCTGCTGCTATAGAGGGACTCTCTCGCCGCCACGGAAACGCTGCTGATCAGTGACCCGCCGGCCTGCGTCAGCTCACCGACAATCTTATCGAGGCGACGCGACGAAATATCATTGTCCAGCTCCAGTTGCTGAAGTTTCTCTTTGATGTCCAGCAGCGCGAGTTTGGAGTGGAATATGTCGTAAACATAGAGCGGGCCGTCGCTCAATTCCATCGCATCCAGCAGGGCGTGCGCCTGGCGTTTGCGTTGTGGATCATTGATTTCGTCAACGCGGCGCTTGAGGATCGACAGTGTCTCTACGGAACGCAGTCTCAACTCACCAAGTCTCTCGGCGTCCGATTCCCTGCTTACCTGATTGACCAATGCACGCAGATTCGAGCTGCGCAGGCGCAACTCATACATGCGTTCCATTCCGTCGATGTCCACCTCAACGAGGCGATCGAATACGTCGTAAAGCTTCTGCTTGCCGACATCGTGCTCCACCAGATCATAGAGATTGGAAGTGATCGCGGTGGTGGTTGCAGCGGCATTGGCCACCAGCGAGTCAGCGACCTCGTTGAGCTCGCCGGTGGTTGCAATGAGTTTAGCCGCGAGCTTCTCGAAACGAATCTGCTGCTGCAGGCGCTGCCTGACCAGCTCGCTTTGCCGGCGCAGGTTGGCGGCGATGTCCTCAACCGTCGGACGCAACGTCTGAAGCTGTTCTTCGGCGAATCCCTGCGCCTCGAAATCATCCAGCAAATCTCTTAGCGCCTTTACGTGATCGAACAGGATCGTGCTGACTCGCTGCCGTTGCTGTTCCGTTGAAGCGCGCGTCAGACTCAGCGACGCTGAGCCGATGAGAGCGTTGGTCTCGGCCAGCTGATGTGCGTGGCGCAATCCCGGAATCGCGTGATCGATTACGACGTTCTGGGTATCTGCGATGCGCTGAAACCCCTGCCAGGCGACCAGGGCCGCGATGAACGCGAGCGCGAATATTCCACCGAACGCGAGGAATAGTTTTGTGGCAATGCCGAGTGTTCGCATGGCAATGAACGCTCTTTGTGCAGCCGGGGGACCCGAGCGTACAATTATCCGCCCGGCAAGACCAGCCGGCCACTGCTCTGGACACTCGCACACGCAACTCCACACCCCATGCGCCGCGTTTCAGCACTTCTGCTCTGGCTGTTCCTGAGCTCCATCCCGGCCATTGCATGGTGCGAGAGCTGGGTGGTCGAGACCTGGAGCGAGCCTTACAACTACCGCAGCGAGAGTTCGATCATCGAGTACACGCCGGCTCTACCGGCGGCGCGGCGCTGGCACTTGTGTATTTCCTACCCGCACCTCAAAGATTCCTACTGGCTGAACGTCAACTATGGAATGGTCGAGGAAGCCAAACGATTGGGAGTGGCATTTACGCTGGTTGAAGCCGGCGGCTACCCCAATCTGGAAAGACAACGGCAGCAGATCGAAGAGTGCACGGGCGAAGACGCCGACGCGCTGATCGTCGGCACCGTCTCATTCGACGGCCTCACTGAAACGATTACCAGAATCGCCGCGAGAATGCCTGTTCTGGCGACGGTCAACGACATCGACGATGAAGGGATAGCTGCAAAGTCAGGCGTTTCGTGGACGACCATGGGTAAGGTGGTGGGCCAATATCTGGCAGCATTGCACCCGGGCGGCACTGAACCCGTCGATGTCGCCTGGTTTCCGGGGCCCGAAGGTGCGGGCTGGGTTTACTTTATCGAGGACGGGTTTCAGGAGGGCATCGCGGGCAGCGCTGTCAACGTAGTGGTTACCAAATCGGGCGATACGGGCAAGGAGATCCAGCGAACCCTGGTGCAGGAGGTGTTGGAGAGCCACTCAGACGTAGACTACATCGTCGGCAATGCACTGATGGCGGAAGCCGCAATCAGCGCGTTGCGTAACCGAAGCCTGGAAGAGCAGATCAAGATCGTCTCGACGTACTTCACACCCGCAGTTTACCGTGGCATCAGACGGGGCCGGATTCTGGCGGCCCCGACGGATGCGCCCGTCGTACAGGGTCGTCTGTCCATCAACCAGGCGGTGAGAATCCTGGAGGGCCGGGACTTCAACAGGCACGTGGGTCCGGCAATTCATATGGTGGATCAGGACAACTGGAAGAATGTGAAAATCGTCGATTCGCTCGCACCGCCATCGTTCCTGCCTACCTTTACGTGGCCGTGATTGAACGGGGGAACTCAGTGTTGCGTCCCCCGACGGCGCCATCCAGGGCTCGGCCGTAACGCAACACCTGTTCCATGACCGAGCCGAATTCCGACGGGCCCGACACGTTAGTGCAGCGCGCCGGGGTTGGCGATGTATCCACACAGCACATCTGCGTATACTTGATGCGGCGAATTTGCATCGCCAAGAACACACCCGATCACCAAAACCGATGGCCATGAACAACTTCAAGGAAATGCTGGAGCGCAAACAGCGCATCCTGACAGCGCAACCGGAAAAGGCGCACGTCGAAGTCAGGGCCGACAGCCGTCTCATCGACGGGTTTGAAAGCAAGGTAGAGGTGCGAAAGTTCACGGTCACGGTCGATCAGTCCAAAGGCTCGGGCGGCGCCGACAAGGCACCGCGCCCGAGTGAATATGTCCTCGCCGCGTTGGCCGCCTGTCACGAAGTCACTTACCGGCTTTACGCTGACTTTCTCGACATTCCGTTGCACAGTGTTTCGGTGAGCGTAACCGGTGTGTCCGATGCGCGCGGATTTCTGGGGCCGGTCGAAGGCATAAGACCCGGTTTTCATGAGGTCCGCGGCACCATCAACATTGACAGCCCGGCCAGCGACGAGGACATCGAGCGTTTGCGGCAAACCGTGAACCAGCACTGTCCCGTGTTGGACGACCTGCGCTCGCCCATTAGCGTCGAGCTCGAGGTTAGTCGCAAATAAAGTATGAGTCTGCGCGAGGGGCGAGACGAAGACGCCGACGAACTGATGCGGCTGATCCGCGCATGCTGGCGCGAGTATGCCAGCGTGGTTTTCGACCCCGCCGAACACGACGAGCTGCTGGCCATTGCAACGACATACCAACAACGCGGCGGCACGTGCTGGGTGGTGGAACGCGAAAATAATATCATCGCATCGGTGGCGGTCGCGCCATCCCGCGGTAACGGTATGGAGCTCGAAAAGCTGTACGTGGATCCCGCCGAACGCCGGCAGGGCCTGGGGGCGCGTTTGTGCAGCCACGTGGAACAGTATGCACGCGAGCACAAAGCGGGGTTCATCGAGCTTTGGACGGACACGCGCTTTGCCGGTGCGCACAAACTGTACGAACGTCTCGGCTATGTTCGTGGCCCCGATACCCGCGCGCTGGATGACCTCAGCCGCAGCGTTGAGTACTATTTCCGCAAAGATATGACGGGCGATCAGGCCTGAACAGCAGACCAAAAAAAACCGCCGGAAGACCGGCGGCCAAGTAGGGGAGGAGGAAGAAGTCTGCTATGAAACTTGTGCGCCATGATGCCAGGAGCGTGTTTCTGAACATTGTCTGAAAGCGCGGTTTCTTGTTTCAATTGTTTCTGCGCGCTCACTCCGGAAATCGTCACGTAGCGCGGGAGCTCCCCATGGCAAACCTGCCCACTATCAAACAACTCCGCTACCTCGTGGCGCTCGCAGAGCACCGGCATTTCGGCAAGGCGGCAGATGCCTGCTTCGTGTCGCAGTCAGCATTCAGCGTGGCGATCAAAGCGCTCGAGTCGTTGCTGGATACGCGGCTGGTGGACCGCACCAACAAGAGCGTGACAATCACCAACATCGGCAAGCAAGTCGCGACCCAGGCACGGCTGTGTCTGCGTGATGCCGAGGGCATCCTCGATATCGTTAACGCCAGTCAGGAACCGCTGATGGGTATGCTCAAAATGGGCGTCATACCCACGATCGCGCCTTTTTTGCTGCCCAAGGCCCTGCCGAAAATCCGCAAGACGTATCCGAAACTCGAGCTTTACTTGAAAGAGGATCTCACGCAACGCGTCTACGAAGACCTGATGAGCGGAGAGCTGGACCTCATCCTGATCGCCCTGCCCTTCGAGCTCAGGAACACCGAGACGCTCACGCTGTTCAAAGACCACTTCCGGCTGGCCTGCCGGCCGGACACGCAGCTCGTCGATCCGGAGAACTACAGCTACAACCGCTTGCAGGACGAGAGCGTGCTGCTGCTCGAGGACGGTCACTGCCTGCGCGACCACGCGCTCTCAGCGTGCCGCATTCGCAACACCAAAAAACTGGGCAAGTTCGAGGCCACGAGCCTCCACACGCTGCTGCAGATGGTCGACAGCGATCTGGGGATAACTTTCGTTCCGGAGATGGCCCAGGGCTCGTCGCTGCTGAAGAGCACTAGGATAAAGACCTGGCCGCTGCGCGAAATGAGCTATCGGCAAATCGGGCTGGCGTGGCGCAAATCCAGCACACGCGCGGATGAGTTCAAACAGCTGGGAGAGATTCTCAAGGACTCTCGTTAGCCAAGAAGAAAAACGCAGAGGCGCAGAGGCGCAAAGATCTCTGTTACAAGATGTTTGCTGGCGCCAGTCAGCGACTGTCTTGAAGCCGGTTCGACTTCGTCAACCTTTATTTCTCTGCGCCCCTGCGTTTTTTCTTTTGTAGGCGGGGTTTGCACCCCACCTACAAAATCGCAGGACGGGACTAACCCGCCTTCCGCACCGCGAGCACGTCGTCGATAGCCGCGCGCACCCGCTTTCCATAGTCGGGATCGCAGGCGTCGAAGTGCGGCAACATCCGCGCCTGCACCTCGCGCGAGCACTGACTCAGCCCTCCGGCGATATTGCCGGCGAGTTGGCGCTTCTGACCTTCCGACATCAACCGGAATAGATTGCCGGCCTGTGCGTAGTCGTCGTTACCAGCGCTGTGGTCGTAGCGGTCAGCGTCGCCGTCGATTCGCAACGGTGGCTCGGCCAGCGATTTATCCTGCACCGGTCCGCCCTTGGAGTTGGGCCCGTAGTTCACGCTCGAGATTCCACTGGCATTGGCGCCGCCATGCCCAAACGGACAGTGCGTGCCGGCCATGGCGCCACCGCGCTGATAGCTGTTGACCTCCGTAGCGCGCGGATAGTTGACCGGCAAATCATTGTAGTTGGCGCCCAGGCGATAACGATGCGCGTCGGAATACGCGAACAAACGTGCCTGCAACATCTTGTCGGGCGACGCACCCAGACCCGGCGCCATATTACTCGGGGCGAACGCGGATTGTTCGGTCTCGGCAAAGTAGTTGTCGACATTGCGATTCAACTCCAGCACGCCGATATCGATAAGCGGATACTCCTTGTGCGGCCAGACCTTGGTGAGATCGAACGGATTGTAAGAACGCGATCCCGCCTCTTGCTCCGGCATGACCTGGATCTTGACATCCCACTCGGGAAAATTCCCCGTCTCGATCGCGGTGACCAGGTCACGTTGCGCGTGGTCCGGATCGGCGCCGCACACATGGCGGGATTCTTCCTCGGCCATACACTTGATGCCTTGTGCGGTCTTGAAGTGCCACTTGATCCAGAACCGCTCGCCCTTTTTGTTCCACATCGAGAAGGTGTGCGAGCCGTAGCCGTTCATGTGCCGATAGTCGAGGGGCACACCACGATCCGAGAACAGAATGGTGACCTGATGCATGGCCGCCGGGTTCAGCGACCAGAAGTCCCACACCATTTCCGGCGATTTCGTGTTAGTCACCGGATCGCGCTTCTGCGTGTGGATGAAATCCGGAAACTTCGACGGATCGCGGATAAAAAACACCGGTGTGTTGTTGCCCACTACGTCGTGATTGCCCTGCTCGGTATAGAATTTGAGGGCGAATCCGCGCGGATCACGCTCCGCATCGACTGAGCCACTCTCGCCGCCCACGGTCGAAAAACGCAGGAACACCGGTGTACGCTTGCCTTTACCGTTCAGAAAATCGGCAATGGTGTAGTCGGAGAGGTCTCTGCTCAGCGTGAATGTGCCGTAAGCGCCTGTGCCCTTGGCATGCACTACTCGCTCAGGGATGCGCTCGCGATTGAAATGCGCGAGCTTTTCAGTCAGCGCGAAGTCCTGCAGGAGCACCGGCCCACGCGCGCCGACGGTGATTGAATTCTGATCGTCTGCGACCGGGATGCCGGCCGAGGTGGTAAGGGTTTTCTGTGCCATGTGCGTTTCCAGTCAGGTGAGTTACGCGACGCAGCATGACGTTAAGTAATCAATTTGTATAATGAAATAACTTAATTATATCGATCTATTTTCTATATTATTCGGTTCCACTCTAATCCTTTCTCTGATGCTTGTGTCTTCAGCGGAACTGGTGGGTTGTACCTGGCAAAAAGGTGTGTTTGTTGCTCAAGGCTGAATGTCCGGCTTCGTTGCCGACTTGACCTTGTACGTGATGCCGCTGATGAGCTGGATATCGTTGTCTTTGACTCCGGGCGCCGGCTCGCTGTCAAAACGATCGCGGAACACGAGCTTTAAGGCAATCGTATCGGTCAGGGGCGCCTCTGCGCCAAGCTCGAATTTCAGCAGATATTTCCCGAAGTCGCCGGTGTCGGGCAGATACTCCAGCGTTTGCCAGATCTTCGCCCTCTTGCTCAAGCTGTTGGTGTAGGCTTCCGCAAGTCGCAGGGCGACGAAGTCGTCCGAAGTGTCCCCGTTCGCGAATTCCTCGCGAACATAGGACGTGCCGCCCTCGACAGTCAGCTCGACAACATCGCGATTGATAAAGTAGAACCCGATTCCCGGACCCACCGTGAGCCGGTAGTCCAGCTTGGCGATCTCGTCATGAAGCACATCGGCAGCCACATAAGCGAACCACCATCGGTCCGAACGACGACGGTAGTCCACAAACGCGCTCGCGTTTTGTATCGTCTCGTCGCCCTCGGCCTTCCCGTAGTTTGCATCTGCGCCAAGGCGCAGTTTGTCCCGTTTGTCCTGGGCCTTCGCGACAAAGCCGGTGTTCGCGCGCACCGTGTCGCTGTTACCTGCGGTCAGGGTCAGACCCAGACCGACTTCGGTGCTTTTCTTGATTTGTGCGTGCACATTGTGAGCGCAGATTGAGTGTCCCGCCAGCACTATGGCAAAAAATACCGCATTCGTTCGCACCAGTACCTCCAGCCCGTTGCCGACAAACTGATGTGCTCGCAGCGTGACCCCGGAGAATCGTTTCGTATTATTTGTAAAACAAAGCCTAACCCGGCCTAGCCCGCATTTCTCACCACGATGACGGCGCTGGCTTGATCTTTGATTCCACAACGCATTTTCTTCAGTCGGAAATACGACCTGTATTCCGCTCC
>JBPCXK010000101.1:0-3235 GCA_051008635.1 Gammaproteobacteria bacterium | reverse complement strand
TGACGGAAGGACCGATGGCGCTCAACAATATTCCACCCGTCACGCTTTGGTTGCCCGGAGCAGGTGAGACGACTTTTTGGCGCAAGACGCCGAACTATTATCTCGTACTCATCGTCGCCGCTATTGCCTTCGAGATCGTGCGCCGGATCGTGCAATCGAGAGTGGGGCGCGCGTTCATTGCCCTGCGGGAAAACGAGCCCCTGGCGATGTCCGTCGGCATTGACGTGACGAAGTTCCTGGTGGTCGCCACGGTTGCCTCGGCATCCATCGCCGGCGCGGCCGGCGGACTCTATTCTCACTATGTGAGAATCGTCGATCCGGATGTCTTTTTGTTCATCTACACCGTCACCATGGTGATCATGGTGATCGTTGGGGGCAAAGGCACCTTGTGGGGGCCGGTCGTGGGTGGGCTACTGTTCGGCATACTGCCCGAATTCTTGCGTGAGCTCGCCGCGCCCGAGGTGCAGTGGATGATCTACGGCGCGGCGATGATCGTCATTGTTTTCTTTTTGCCGCAGGGCATTGTGCCGGCGATTGGCAAGTGGTGGCGGCAGATTCGATCTTCTCCCGAGCGCTCGCTCGAAACTTCGAAAGAGGGGGAGGGATGAGCGAGGCTACTCCGCTTCTGGAGATCGATCAGCTATCGGTGCACTTCGGCGGGCTCGTGGCGATCTCGCAAATGACCTTCGATGTGCACGACGGCGAGATCGTCAGTCTCATCGGCCCCAACGGCGCGGGTAAGACCACGGCGTTCAATGCCATTACCGGCTATCTGCAACCCGAGTCCGGTGAGTCCCGTTATCGCGGACGCGCACTGAATGGGATGAAGCCAAATCAGATTGCCGATCTGGGCGTAGTGCGCACCTTCCAGAAAACCAGCCTGTTCGCTGGCAACACGGTGTTCGACAATGTCTTGATCGGGCTGCATCGGCAGGGCAGGCAAACTCTTGCCGGCGTGTTGCTGCGGCTGCCGGGGATGCGCGCCGAAGAACGCAGCCTGCGCGAGACGGCGCTCGAGCTCCTCGAGTTTGTCGGTCTGGACAAACGACGCGACGAGCTTGCCTCCGCCCTACCGTACGGCGAACAACGCGTTCTCGAAGTCGCAATCGGTTTGGCTGCACAACCAAAGCTGTTGCTGCTCGACGAGCCCGCCTCGGGCATGAATCCGTCCGAGACATCGAATTTCGTGAAGATGGTGGATCGAATTCGGGCCCGGGATATCACCATCCTTCTGGTTGAACACGATATGCGCATGGTTATGGGAGTGTCGGACCGCGTGGTGGTGCTGAATCAAGGCGAGATCATTGCCGAAGGCCCACCGGCCGCGATCCAGCGTGATCCCGAGGTCATACGCGCGTATCTCGGCAGTAGCGCCGCCAATGCTTGAGATTCACGATCTCGAATGCCGCTATGGCAAGGTCGGCGCGGTACGCGGCGTTTCGCTGCGTGTCGGCCAGGGCGAGCTGGTGACCTTGATTGGCGCCAACGGCGCGGGCAAAACCACCACCCTGAAGTGCATATCCGGATTGGTGCCCGCTGCGCAGGGTCAGCTCACCTTCGAGGGTGCGGACATTACCGGCGCGTCGACCGATGCGATACTGTCGAAGGGGATTGCACATTGCCCGGAAGGCAGACGGGTTTTTCCTTACATGACAGTTGAGGAAAACCTGGAGATGGGTTGTTACATGCGCAGGGACAGCGAGCAGATCGAGGCGGACAGAGAACAACTGTTCGAGCGCTTCCCGATTCTCAAGGAACGCCGCCGACAGGCCGCCGGCACGCTGTCTGGCGGCGAACAACAAATGCTCGCGATAAGCCGCGCGCTCATGTCGCGGCCTAAACTTGTGCTATTCGATGAACCCTCACTGGGACTGGCGCCAACGCTCGTCGAGCGCACCTTCGACATCATCCGCGAAATTCGCGGGCAGGGCGTAACGGTGCTGATGGTGGAGCAGAACGCCTACGCTGCGCTGGAGCTGTGCGACCGCGCCTACGTGCTCGAATCGGGTGAGGTGGTGTTGCAGGGCACCGGGCGTGAGCTGCTCGACAATCCGCATATACGGGAGGCTTATCTTGGTGGCTGAGGATAATGTTGAGCCCCGTTTGGCGTGTCTACTCTCACTGTTATGCGGCTAAACCACACCGCAATCGATGATGGAACTTGAAACAACCCTGCGGGCGACATTCATCGGTGCCGCGGTTGGCAGTGTCTTCTCTGTCTTGGGCATGCTGGTGAATTCGCGGTTCACGCAGGATCGAGAACGTCGCCAGCAAGTCTGGCAAACCGAGATTAGCCGCGTCGTTGACCTCGAAGAACGCGCATCCCGGCGCGCGCGATCCCGAACCAGGCCCTGCAAGCGACACCGTAGAGCGGCGCGGCTGAGTCTGTTGTCAGGCTCGTTCGATGAAAGGGGCCTGTGTTGAATAATATCGCTGTCTTTGCGGACGTTCAGAATATTTATTACACAACCCGCCAAACCTATTCGAGACAGTTCAATTACCGGGAGTTCTGGCGGCAAATCACGGTTCTTGGTGACGTCGCGCAAGCAACCGCCTACGCCATCGACAGGGGCGATGCTGGTCAGCTCAAATTTCAAAGCGCACTCAAGCAGATCGGCTTTCACATCAAACTGAAACCCTATATTCAGCGCAGGGATGGTTCGGCGAAGGGCGATTGGGATGTCGGGATCACTATTGACGTCCTGGATGCAGCCGTTGCTGTGGATGTTGTTGTCCTACTATCGGGCGATGGCGACTTCGATTTGCTGCTCGACAAGATTAGAGACTCCCACGGTGTCGAGACTCACGTTTATGGCGTGCCCGATTTGACTGCTAACTCGTTGATTAAAGCCGCGAGCGTGTTCCACCCGATAGACGAAGCGTTGTTGCTTTAGTACCTTACCACTGAAATCTTGTACAGAAATACCAGGAATTTTCAGCCGGCGGTCGCGCACAAGCAAAGCGGACTTTTCCACGCCTTGTCCACGGCCGCGCGCCTCACACGCCGGCGTTGCGGTGGGCAAGGGGTGGTAAAGGTCCGCCGTTGAACAGGCACATCTTTGGTTCCGGCTATGCCGGGTAGGGTTCTGCCGGAAATAAGTTTGCATTTCTTAGGTCCAGGCGCCCGTGTGGCAAGGCGCGAGGCAGGCGAATAGCCGGCTATTTAACTGCCGAAGCAACGCCGCCACGCGCGATGGATAGACGTCGCACAGGGATGTGCAAGTGTCGCGGGCGC
>JBPCXK010000100.1:0-6773 GCA_051008635.1 Gammaproteobacteria bacterium | reverse complement strand
TGTGCCTCTTCAACGGCGGACTTTACCACCCCTTGCCCACCGCAACGCCGGCGTGTGAGGCGCGCGGCCGTGGACAAGGCGTGGAAAAGTCCGCCTCACCCCGGCGCGACCGCCGGTCGAGAAATTCTTGGTCTTTTTGTTCAAGATTTCACTGGTAAGGTACTAATCCTGCTGCTGCTGTGCGCGTGCGCCAGCGTGGCTTTCGCGCAGTCCGGCTCCGAGCCTGCGCAGAGCGGCGATCGGCAGACCCTGGACGAGGAGGTGCAAAGTCTCAAACAGCAGGTGATCGAACTGAACAGAGATTTGTTCGTGCTCGAGGAAGAACTGTTGTTTCCGTCGAATACACAGTTCTCGGTGTTTGTGTCCGTCGACGTGGGTACTTTCTTCAATATGGACTCGGTGCGACTCAAGATCGACGACGTCGTCGTATCAAACTACCTGTACACGGAACGCGAGGTAGAGGCGCTGCATCGTGGCGGCGTCCACCGCATCTACACCGGCAACCTGCGCACCGGCGAGCACGACATCGTTGCGTTGATCACGGGCACTGGCCCCAAGGGTCGCGACTACCGGCGCGGCGCCAACATTACCATCAAGAAAGGCGTGGGGTCGAAATTTGTAGAGCTCAAAATTACTGATCGAGACAGCAAGCAGCAACCGGAGTTCATCGTCAAGGAATGGTGACGCTCGTGAGGCATCGCAAACTGTGCGGCGGGGTTTTCCTGGCTATCGCGTTGACGCTGTGCGACGCGGCAACGGCGGGTTTGTTCATCGAAGAGCAAGCTGTGCATGACCCCTACGCGCCGGGCGAAGTGGAGGACGTGCACTACGGCGAGGTTTTGTTCCATTTTTACAATCGCGAATACTTCACCTCGATAACGCGGTTGCTTGCGGCCCGGCAACTCGAACGCATGCCCAACCATACCGATGATGCCGAAGTGTTGCTCGGCGGGCTGAGTCTTTCTTACGGCATGCACAAGGAGGCGGGGAATATCTTTCGCCGTCTGCTGGCGGAAACCACGCGCGAGCCGGTGCGCAACCAGGCTTGGTACTATCTCGGTAAGATCTCCTTTCAGCGCGGTTTTCTCGACGCTGCGCACGAGGCGCTCGGCAATGTCCACGGCGAGATGCCGCCGCTGATCCGTGCGGATCAGCAGCTTGTGTCCGCGCAGGTGTTGATGGCGCAAGACCGGTTCCCGGAGGCCACGCAACTGCTCAGCGAATGGGAAGGGCCCGAGAGTTGGAAGCCGTACGCCGACTACAATCTCGGCGTCGCGTTGATCCGCAGCGGCGCCATACCTGCCGGAACCGAGGTGCTGGACGCGCTCGGCAGGCTCGAGGCCGAAGAGGAGGAAACGTACTCGCTCAAGGATAAGGCCAACCTGGCATTGGGGTACGCCTTGTTGCAGGACGATCAGCCGCAGTTGGCGCGACGGTATCTGGAACGTGTGCGGCTCGACGGGCCGTACTCCAATATGGCGTTACTCGCAGTCGGGTGGGCGGACACAGAGGCCGAGGCGTATCAACGCGCGCTGGTTCCATGGACGGAGTTGCACACGCGCGAGGTCATCGATCCGGCGGTGCAGGAGTCCATTCTTGCGCTGCCTTTCGCCTACGCCCGGCTTGGCGTACAGGGTAGGGCGGCCGGGCTCTACCGACAGGGGCTCGCCAAATACAGCCAGGAAATAACACGTATCGATAGCTCCATGCGCACCATCCGCGAGGGCCAACTGCTGCCCGCGCTGCTGCGTGACGCGCCCGATATCGAGATGGGGTGGCTGTGGCATTTGCGGACCTTACCCAAAGACGAGCCCGCGACGCTCTATCTCGAGCAACTGCTTGCGGGGCACGAATTTCAGGAAGGGCTCAAGAACTATCGTGATCTCGGTTTTCTCAAACGCAAGCTCGAATACTGGGTGACCAGTATCGATGCTTTCGAGGCGATGATCGCGACGCGCCGCGAGCGCTTCGACGCCATGTTGCCGCGCGCGCAGAAAACGCTCGATGGGCTCGATGTCGGCGCGGTGCTGGCACGGCGTGACGCTTTGCTCGAGCGCTTGCGCGAGGTCGAGCACGACGCCGATCCGCTGGACCTCGCCACGGGCGAAGAGCATGAACAATGGCAACGCCTGTCGCGCATCGGCGAGCGCCTCGAACGAATGCGGTCACAGGCAGGCATCCCGGTGACGAATGCGTCCCAGGAAACGTCTGGTGCGCCTTCGGCTACCGCGCGCGACATTGCGACGCTGGGCGAAAAGCGCAAGCTCATTAAAGGCGTGCTCGCCTGGCGGCTCAACGATCAATACCCGCAACGGCTATGGGATACGCGCAAGCAACTCAAGCAGCTCGTCGACGCGGTCGATGAAACACGTGAACGGCGCGAATCCCTGCGCCGCGCCATCGCCGACGCGCCGACCGGGTTCGAAGGTTTCGATCAACGCCTGCTCGCCCAGCGCGCGGAGATCGAGCGTTTGCAGCCGGGCGTGGAAGTCGTGCTGCACAAACAGGGCGAGTACTTGCATCGCCTCGCGCTTGCCGAGCTCGAACGGCGCAAGGGTTTGCTCGAGAGCTACCGCGTCCAGGCGCGTTTTGCCCTGTCGCAGACTTACGACCGCGCCGCAAGCGACGCCGTGGTGCCGGCGCCGGAAGACGGCGAACCTTCCGTCGAGCCGGAAGAGGGCTCGTCCGGATGAATCAAACACGCTGTTACTTGCTGTTAATGACCATCGCGGCGCTTGCCATCAGCGCTTGCTCGATCGGCGCGCGCAAGGAACCGCCGCCCACTATCGCATCGCTTAACAGTCGCACCGTCGACATCAGCAAGGGTGCGGAGTTGCAAGTGTCGCGCGAGCAAGCCGCACTCAGCTATCGCGAGTTCCTCGCCGAAGACGCTGATCCAACGCTGCGCCCGGAGGCGAAGCGGCGGCTGACGGATCTGCAATTCGAGGCGGCGGAAGAGAGCGACACCCCAACCCCCGCGGTGGCCGCGCAACTCATTCGATCTTATGAGCAGATTCTGGCCGACTCGCCGGGCTACGAAGCCAATGACCAGGTCCTCTACCAGCTGGCCAAGGCTTACGAGGCCATCGAGCAGCCCGAGAACGCAGTCGCCACGCTCAATCGACTGGTCACGGCCTACCCCGCTTCGCCCTACGCGGTCGAGGCGCAGTTCCGACGTGGGGAAGTGTCGTTTGTGAACAAGGATTACGTGACGTCCGAGCAGGCCTATCGCGCCGTGCTGGAGGCGGGCAACGCCGGCGACTTCTACGAGCGCGCTCTGTACAAGCGGGGCTGGGCGCTGTTCAAGCAAAACCGCTACGACAAGGGGCTCGACTCGTTCATGACGGTGCTGGATGGCCGGTTGACCGATGCCCCGGACAACGGCTTGAGCCGGCTGTCGCGTGCGGATCGCGAGCTCATCAACGACAGTCTGCGCGCCATCAGCCTGAGCTTCACCTACGAGGAAGGCGCGCAAGGTGTCGCGCCCTACTTCGAACGTTTTGGCTCGCGCTACTACGAAGACATGATCTACGCCAATCTCGGCGAGCTCTACATGCGCAAGCAGCGGTACACCGATGCCGCGAACACGTGGCTCGCTTTTGTAGAGCAGCACCCGAACGACGCGCAAGCGCCGCTGGCGGAGATGAAGGTGATCGAAGCGTACAAACAGGGCGGGTTTCCATCGCTGGTGCTGGAGGCCAAGCAGGAGTTTGCACGCCGTTACAATCTGAAGAGTCCGTTCTGGCAGATCAACACTCCCGCCGATCATCCCGGGGCCGTGGCTCAGCTCAAGACCAACGTCACGGATCTCGCGCAGCATTTTCACGCCCAGGCGCAAAAAACGAGCAAGGGCGAGGACTACCAACAGGCGGCGACCTGGTATCGCACGTTCCTGGAATCCTTTCCGGACGATTCGGAGGCGCCCGGTCAGCATTTTCTGCTGGCGGAAGCCCTGTTCGAAAGCAAACGCTTTCGCAATGCCGCCGCCGAGTACGAGCGCACTGCGTATCAGTACGGGCCGCACGACAAGGGGCCCGAAGCAGGCTATGCAGCGCTGCTCGCCTACAACGAATACGAGCAGACCGCGAGTGAGGCGGAAAAACAGCAAGTGCGCGCCGCAGCAATCGACAGCACCTTTCAGTTCGCGGAGAAATTCCCCCAGCACCCACAAGCCGCAACCGTGCTGACCAGGGCGGCCGAGGACTTGTTCGCCGCCAATGACTTCTCGCGGGCCGGGCGGGCCTCCAGGCAGGTGATCGAGCAGCACCCGAACGCCGAGCCTGCGCTGCGCCGCACGGCCTGGACGGTGCTCGCGCATTCCTCGTTCGATCAGGGCGATTACCTGCAGGCCGAGTCGGGCTACGCGCAGGCATTGAATCTGACCGCGCAGGATGACGAGCAACGCGAGAATCTGGTCGAGCGGCAGGCCGCGTCGATCTACAAGCAGGGGCAGGTGAGTCAGCAGGCCGGCGATCTTGAAGGTGCGGTCGGCCATTATCTTCGCGTCGGCGCATCGGTTCCCAATGCAGGCATTCGCGCCACCGCGGAATACGATGCGGCTGCGACGCTGATCGAGATGCAGCGGTGGCCCAGGGCCGCGCAGGTGTTGGAGGACTTCCGCGGTCGTTACCCGGACAACGAGTTGCAGGGTGATGTCACGCGCAAGCTGGCGGTTGCGTATCAAAACAGCGGACAGGGGCTCAAGGCGGCGGGCGAGTTCGAACGCATGGGTCAATCGGAGACCGACCCGCGTTTGCGCTCCGAGGCCACGCTGCAAGCGGCGGAGCTGTTCACGGAGTCCGGCCAGTCGGCGCGGGCGGCGGCCAACCTCCAGCGTTATGTGGAGGAATTCCCGCGTCCGGCTGAGCCCGCGATCGAGGCGCGCAAGCAGCTTGCCGACATCTATGCCGAACAGGGCGATGTAAAGACGTCGCGGCGGTGGCTGAGCGCGATAGTCAAAGCCGACACGGCGGCCGGCGCCGAGCGCAGCCCGCGCACGCGCTTTCTCGCCGCCAATGCGACGCTGAATCTTGCGGAGTCACCGCGGCTGGCTTATCAGCAGGTGAAGCTGGCTGCCCCGCTGGACTCAAGCCTGGCATTGAAAAAAGAACGGATGGAAGCAGCACTCGGCGCGTACAGCCGGGCGGCCGGCTACGGTATCGCCGATGTGGCGACCGAGGCGACCTTCCATATCGGCAGCATTTATCATGATTTCAGCCGCGCCCTGATGGAGTCCGAGCGGCCCGCCGAGCTGTCCGGGGAAGAGCTCGAGCAGTATGACCTGCTGCTCGAGGAAGAGGCCTTTCCGTTCGAAGAGCAGGCCATCGAGGTGTACGAGGCGAATGTCAAACGCATCGCCGACGGCGTTTACGACGAGTGGGTAAAAAAGAGCCTGGGCCAGCTGGCTGAGTTGTTGCCTGCCCGATACGCGAAATCAGAACGGAGTGTGGCCGTTGTCGACGATATTCGCTAAAACCGGGCCCACCCACTTCTTTTTGCTGTTAATATTTTTTACACTTGTCAGCGGATGTGCACTGCTGCGCGAGGATGGGCAGGAGCCGGTGTCTGCGGATAGCATCGCCGGCAACGAAGCGCAGGCGGTAAATCCTGAGCTGCAACTGCGGTTTCAGCAGATCGTAACGTTGATACGGAATGAGCAATTCGAGGAAGCTGTGACTGCTTTGGAGTCGTTTATTGCCGATGACGCAAGTCTCGCCAGCCCGCACGTCAATCTCGGCATCGCCTACGTGCGTCTCGGGCGCGAGGGCGATGCAATGAACGCTTTTCAGGCAGCGCTGGCCGTCGACCCCAACGATCCGCATGCCAACAACCTGCTTGGCATCCTGCATCGCCAGGCCGGACGTTTCGAAGAGGCGCGGGCCTCTTATCAGAAAATACTCGCAGCGCATCCAGACTATGGCAACGCCCATCTCAATATGGGCATCCTGTGCGACATATACTTGCAGAACTTGAACTGCGCGCTCGGTCACTACGAGAAGTTTCAGCAGCTATCCGCCGCAGAAGACAAGGAAGTGTCGTTGTGGATCACCGATCTCAAACAAAGAATGCGATCGAAACAGGCGAGCGCGCCGTGAAGTCGCTTCTTTGGCTGGCAGCATTGTTGATCCTTGCCGTCAGTGTCGCGTCGGCCCAGCAGCAGGGCGGGCCCGAGGAACTCGACGCGCGCGGCATGTCGGTGTTCGGCAACCGTGAGCTGCCCTTGTCGCTGGTCATCGTGCCCTGGAAGCGCGCGCAACCGGGCGACGCCAGCCGCCCACTGGAAAGCCTGCTGGATCAGGCGCTGGAGCCGGTGGACCGCGACGTGCACCGCCGGGAGCTGAACTACTATTACGGCGGCGCTGAATGACCGCCTCTGCCCGGCGACACAGGGATACGCAGCCCCAGGTCGATCAAACGATGGCGATCGTCCCAGCCCGCACCCGTCACGGGGTTGGCGGCGCTGGCTCGACCCTTGGACTCTACAACGCATTCTCTTCTTCCCGGAAATACACCGCGTATTCCGGATCTTCAGAAATGCCCTGTAGAGCCAATGCGCTGCGCGACTATCACGCCAATCGGTGACGGATGCGGGCCAGACGACAGGTTTTGTGAGCCATTTGGAAATCGTATTTTCGAATGACGGCCTTGAGATAAGTCCTGGAGGGGCTTATTCAGAGGTTCCTTACATGAGCAGGAGTATGGTATGGAATTCATATACACGATCATTAAGTTCTTTCAGGACGGTGGGCCGTTCATGGTGCCCATCGCCATAG
>JBPCXK010000099.1:0-4954 GCA_051008635.1 Gammaproteobacteria bacterium | reverse complement strand
CGATGCCGCCAGCGTCTCTCGGGCTCGCGCAAGGGTGTTGTGCGTCGTGTCGAGCCGCGCCGTCCACACGTGTACTTCGCTCTCCAGGCGTTGGAATTCCTGGTTGCCGTTTTGCGCGCTCATCGTTCGTGCGTCAGCCTGCAAGCTCGCCCAACTCGTTCAGGAATGCGCTCGCCCAGCCGTGGATCGCGGTTTGCAAGCGCCGATCCGGGCACTATGTCCACTGCGCATGGAGGCGCCCGCCGATGATGAACACGTTGATATCGACCAGTGCCTGCGCCTATTTCGTTGGCGATGCTCGATTTTCGCGTATACTAACACATACTAACTATGCTCTTATCTGCTCGAAACGTGACATGGCCACAACGAACACAAATTATCTGACCGCTCGAGGCCTCAGCGATGGCGACCCGCAGGCGCTCAACACGGCATTACAGCTCGTCCTCGATAGCATGGAGCCGCTCGCTTACGGCGACGCCACCACCGGGCTCACGGCGGAGGAACAGGCGGTTCTGCGCGACGGTGGGTTGATGCTGGAGGCGACCCCGGGCCCGGATCCGCTGGCACAGACAGCGGTCAAATACGCGGCCATTATCGAGCGCAGCCTGTCAGCCAAGGGAGCGAGCGAACGCCTCGAGCTTGCCGGCAGCCGTATCCGCCAGATGATCGCCGATCGGTCCCTGTACAGCTTCCTGGTGAATGGGGTCCGGTATGTCCCGGAGTTTCAGTTTGTGCCCGGCGGCAAGCTGGTGCCGAACATCGTGCAGGTCAACCGGGTTGTGAATCCGAAGTTACACCCGGTCGAGGTCTACAACTGGCTCCACCTGCCGAATGACGATCTGTTTCTGCATGACGACATGGAAGACACGGTGTCTCCTCTTGACTGGCTCAGGTCCGGACAGGACACCGACCTGATCGTGCGTCTGGCGGGCTGTCTGTAGGGGTAATGCCCAAGCTCCCCAACGCGCCAGACCTGGACCGACTCCGAGGACTGAGCCCGAGCCTTTTTTCGCTCCCGGCGGGCACTGTGCTGCATCGGGTATACCGACGCGGGGGCGACTACTTCACCCTTTGGAATGCGTTTCGTTACTTCGGTCCGACGGCGGCCAGGTTCGACCATCACGTTCGCGACACCGAGGGCAAAGCGCACGTGCAAGACCGCGGCGTGATCTACGCAGCGATGGACATCGTGACTGCGATTGCTGAGGTTTTTCAGCAAAAACGCACCGTTAATCGTTTCGCAGACCAGCCTTGGTTGGTATCCGTATCATTGTCTTGTGACTTGTCGCTGTTGGATCTGAGTGACACCTTTGCGGTACGGGCCGGTGGCTCCATGAAACTTGTCAACGGTGCGACCCTGTACTCCCAGAATTGGTCCCGCGCCTTCTATGAAACGTATCCCGTCATTCACGGGCTCTACTACCCGTCGTCACTCACCAACCGGCCGGTGGCGGTACTCTATGAGCGCGCCTTGCCGTTGGACCCCGTTTCGGGACCGCCGAAGTTTCACCGCGCGTTACGGGATGCGCTTTTGCTGGAGCCACTGCGTAATGCGAGTCGGGAGATTGGGTATGACTTGCTCTAAATCAAACGAGCGCGGATTCCTGAGTCAGGTGCACCGTCTTGGCTCCGAGTGGTAACAGGGCGCAATAGCGAGCGTCGCTTCGCTATTGCGCCCTGTGAGTGTATTGCCGGGCCGCCAATCCACATGGCGGCTGGCTTAGCGATTAGTGAGATGCGGCGCAATACGCGCCCTACTTGCCGTCGTTCGCCCGTTTAGTTGTCAGTCGGCAGCCGGATTTTGTCATCGCCAAAGACATTAGGCCACGCCCGCCGGTTGTCACCGTCCACACGCCCCGCTTGCGTTTGCCGGCAGCGCTTATGCCGGTTGCGCATATGTGCCATTTCTCGGGCGCATAATGACCTGGCAACAGTTGACGATGCCCCACGAATACCAGACGATGAGCCGCTACGGCCCTGTGTTGGATGAATAATAGATATTGCTCCGCTTGAGGAAACCCGGCGGGAGTCAGAACCGGAGGAGGAGTCCGCGTGCTTGGCCAGCAGATAATGAGCGGCTTGGCGACCGGCAGCCTGTATGCGCTGACGGCGGTCGCGGTGGTCGTAGTATTTCGCAACACGCGCACGATCAACCTTGCGCAAGGCGATTTCGCCATGATGGGCGCCTTTCTGGCGCTGGTCTTCATCAATACCCTCGAGCTGAACTACTACGCCGCCGTGGCGTGCACCGTGATTTGCGTCATGGGCTTGGGCGTGCTCACGGAGCGGCTGGTCATGCGGCCGATCGCCAACTCGGACTGGCTCACGCTGTTCACGGCGACGCTCGGCGTTTATTACATATTGCACGGCGTCGCGGGCTGGATCTGGGGACGGGACACCAAGGCGTTTCCTGTGACCTTCGATCCCACGCCGGTGGAAGTGGTGGGCGCGATCATCAGCGAGGGCCACCTGATCAATATGGCCTGGGCGGCGGCCATCGGCGCCGTGTTGTTCGTGTTCTTTAAATACACCAAGCAGGGTATCGCCATGCGCGCGGTGACGGACGACCCCGATACCGCCGAGTTGATGGGTATTCCTGTGCGCTTCATCGTTACGCTCACCTGGGCGATGGCGGGATTTCTCGCGGCGTTCGCCGGGATTCTCATCGCGCCGATCATCTACGTTGCGCCGGAGATGATGGACGAGGTATTGATCAAGGGCTATGTGGCGGCAGTGTTCGGCGGGCTCTATTCCATTCCCGGCGCCATCCTCGGCGCACTGATGATCGGCGTGGCCGAAAACCTGGCGGGCGGTTATCTCGGTTCGCACTACAAGACCGCGACGGCGTTCGCGATGATTGTGATCCTGCTGGCCTTCCGTCCGCAGGGCCTGTTCGGCATTCAGAAGCGCAGGGAGATCTGAGCATGCCTGTTCCGGTCTCCGCAAAGGTCAAAGACCGCGCCGCTATCAATGCGCTCAAGAAGACCTTCGTTCGTCAGGACATTATCTTTACCACGCTGTTGTTCGCGGTGCTGCTTTTGTTCCCGCTTTTGCCCTTCGTCGAGGGCTGGATGGCCGCGCAAGCCGCGCTGGTGGTGATTTACATCATGGCCGCGCAGGGCGTGAGCATCCTCACCGGTTACACCGGCCTCGTGACTGTCGGCCATGGTGGCTTCCTCGCCATCGGCGCCTACACGGCGGCGCTGCTGATGAAGTATTTCGATACCGACATTATCGTCGGCATGATCGCGGGCGGGATGGTGTCAGCGATCATCGGGTGCGCGCTGGGCCTGGTTTTTCTGCGCCTGGCCGGTGCGTTTATGGCGATCGGCACGCTGGGATTTGCATTTTTCATTGGCACCATCGTCAACAACGCGCCGATCTTCGAGGGCCGGGAAGGCATCTCGCTACCGCCCAACAATGTCCTTGGCTACGAGATCGGCGACATCGGCTTTTACTATGTCTCTGTCTGTGCGCTCGCCGTCATCACTCTCTTTATATACAGCCTGATCCGATCCGGTGTCGGGCGCGCTTTCAAGGCCCTGCGCGACGCGGAGAAGGCGGCGCAGAGCAGCGGCGTCAATCGCCTGCTGTACCGTACGCTTGCGTTTTCCGTCAGCGCGTTCATCACCGGCGTGGCGGGCGCGCTCAACGGACTCATCGTCAATTACGTTTCCGCAGAAGTGTACGCGGATATCTGGTACTCAGTGGACATTCTGGTCGCCACGGTGGTCGGCGGCTCGGCCATGCTCATGGGGCCGTTCATCGGCGGCGCTTTCGTTGTCATGCTGCCGTTTTTTCTCGAAGAGCTGGCGGACTTCTCCTTCATCATGAAAGGCGTGGTGCTGATTGTCGTGCTCATTTTCGCCCCCGCCGGAATCGCCGATGTCCTCGCGCGACCGTTCCGCGCCTGGCGGCGGTACAGGCTGGAGGCCGCGGCGCAAACCGAACGGGATCGTGTTGTGGCAACATCTGCTGGCGCGCAGCCGCAGCCGCAGCCGGAAGAGGGCGGGCGATGACGGCCAGCCATCTGCGCTGCGAAAACATCACCGTGCGCTTTGGCGGGGTGGTGGCGTGCGACAACATCGACCTCGATGTCGAGCAAGGCCGCGTGGTTGGCCTGATCGGTCCCAACGGTGCGGGCAAGACAACGCTGTTCAATGTATTGAGCCGGTTTCAGGAATACGAAAGCGGGCATGTCTACTACAAGGGGCAGCGCGTCGATCGCAAGAGGCCGCACCAGATGATCGATCTCGGCATGGCGCGCACTTTCCAGAACATCAACCTGTTCGGCGAGCAGACCACGCTGGATAACATTCTGATCGGATCGCATCATCTGATCGGCAATCCGTTCAGCAATATGTTCTCATTACCGGGGGCACGCAGGAACGAGCTCGCGCTGGTCACGCGCGCCGTCGAGATTGCGCAGATGCTGCACCTTGCCGACGAGCTCGACACGCTGGTCAGGAATCTGCCCTATGGGTTGCGAAAACGCGTCGAGCTGGGCCGTGCGCTTGCCTCGCGCCCCGAGTTGATATTGCTCGACGAGCCTGTAGCCGGCTGCAACGACGAGGAAACGGTCGAGCTTCAGCAGGTCGTGCAGAATATCAACCGCGAGCTCGGCATTACGATGTTTCTGGTCGAGCACGACATGTCGATGGTCATGAACGTGTGCGACTACATTTATGTCATAAACTTCGGCGCCAACCTGGCGCACGGCACGCCCGCCGAAGTGCGCGCCAATCCGGAAGTCATCAGCGCATACCTCGGCGAGGAGCAGGCGGCATGAGTTTGCTGCGGCTGGAAAACGTCGAGGCAGGCTACGGTGCGGTCAGGGCCTTGCAAGGCGTTTCGATCAACGTAGAGCAGGGCGCCATCGTGACCCTGCTGGGCGCCAACGGGGCGGGTAAATCGACGACACTCAAAACCATATCCGGTGTGGTCAGACCGACCG
>JBPCXK010000098.1:0-2798 GCA_051008635.1 Gammaproteobacteria bacterium | reverse complement strand
GTCTTCGGATCGACGTGATCCGACACCAGATCGCCAACGGCGCCGCGTGGCTGGCCGAACAACATGAACGTGTGACCGGGCTTGACCGCATCACTGATGTAGGCCATGGCCCGCACCGCGCCCATGTCGTTGCTGAGCTCCACCAGATCGCCCGCGCCAATTTCCAAACGCGCGGCGTCATCGGCATGCATCTCCAGATAAGGCATGGGGACACGGTCCTGGTAAAACGGGATGTGCTGATGATGATAGAGCGTTTGCCAGATGTGATTCGTGCGGCCGTTGTTGACCCAGAACGCATACTTTTCTCGCTGGCGGGCCACTTTGGCAGCGTAGCCGGGCCACGGCCGGGGGGCCGGAATGAGGCGCGCCTTGCCGGAAGGGGTGAAGAATCTGCCGTCCTCGTGCATGCGCACGGTACCGGCGGGCACCTTGTTGATGAAACGCGTTGGCGTCTGCAAGCCATTGTTGCCGAGCGCGCGCAACATGTCATAGGTGACACCGGCATAGCCCTCCATCGGATCATTGCCATCGCCCTTGAACTGGTAGCGCGCATGAATAAAGACATCTTCATCGCTGCGCCATTCGTAATCGAGAAAACGATTCGCCATCAGCGGATTGCGATCATCGAGATAGAGTTGCCGGATGCGGCGCGCGAACCGCGCCATGATGGCCCAGTCGGGAATCGCCAACCCGGGCGGGTCCATGAATTTTTCGTACAGGCGCAAGCGCCGCTCACCGTTAATCGACGTCAGATTCATCTCCCCCCACTGCGCCGCTGGCAAAACCAGATGCGCGTGCGCGGCGGTAGCGGTCATGTAGATGTCCTGCACCATCAGGAACATGCCACCGTCCTTCAGCGCCTCGACGACGGCCGCGACACGCTCACTCGCGGGCTTGCCGCTGGTGTTGTTGAGCGCTGCGGTGACCTTTGCGCCACGCTCGGCAAACGCCTGTTCAATCGCCTCGGCGCGCAACGTGGTCAGCACGGGATTGCATCCGCCGACCCAGAAACATTTCGCTTCGCCGCGACGCACGGCCTCGTCGACGTTCAGCGCCGGGCGCCCGCCCGGATAAGGCGGGCGCACATAGGCTTCCTGATGTCCGCCGAGGCGGCTGACGCCCGTACCGGGCTTGCCGACGTTGCCAGTGAGCAGCGCCAGATCAACGATGGCCGCGATGTTCTCGTAGTTCTTGAGTCCCCAGATCAAGCCCTTTTCATAGTGAAGCAGGGTGCGTCGTCGCGCGCCGCCAGCCTTGGGTGCGGCGATCCATTCGGCGGCCTGGTAGATTTGCGTGGCGGGAATTCCCGCGATGTCGGCGGCCTCTTCGACTACTTCGGCCAGTGGCCTGTCGGCGCCGAGGCTCGAGCGCTGATAGGCCTCGAAGGTTTGCCACTCGACGCGTTCACGCAGGAAAGCAACGTCATGCCAGCGCCTTTCCAGCACGATGCGCGCGATCGCGTTGAGCACGGCGATGTCCGCGCCCGGCTCGATTTGCAGGTGCAACACGTTGTCTCTGCCCGCGGCCTGTTCGGCGGTCGCGACGGTCATGGTGCGGCGCGGGTCGACGATGATCATGCGCCCCTTCTCCACAGACTCGGCGCTGAACGTTTTCTTTTTGAGCTCCAGCGATGCGCCCTGCAGGTTCGGGATCATATGAGCCAGGTAATAGTTAGTCTGAGTCTCGTAGGGGTTGGCGCCCACGATAAGAATGGTGTCGGCGAGCTGTGCATCGACGTAAGCGTTCGTCAGGGCCACGACCCCGGCATCGCCCGCGGCGTGTACCTCGCTGTTGTAAGCGGGGCGGTTGTGGATAGAGGCGTTGCGCGTGCCCACACCGGAGAAGAAGAACCGCCCGATCGCCCAGTTGTTCTCGAAACCACCGCCGCCACCGCCATGATCGAAAAACTTCATGCCCACGGCGTCCGCACCCCAGCGGTCGATCACCGCCTTGATGACGCGGGCCCCCAGATCGGTCGCCGCCTCCCACGAGGTTTCGGTGTGACCATTGCCTTCGTTGATCAGCGGCGATGTGAGCCGGGCTTTGGTCGGTCGGTCGGGCGCGTAAAGCGTTTTCGCCAGACCGGCGCCGCGCACCGACGCCATGCCGTCGTTAACACGGCAGTCTTTGTCCGGCACAATGACAACGTTATATTGCTTGCCATCGCGCTCGGTGATGACCGAGTGCATGGCCGGCGAGATCCATTCTCCAAGTGCCGGCTGTTGTGAGTTGAAGTCGACCCCCAGCGCGTTCGCGGCCGGCTGCGGTCCGCCATCGGAACCGAGAGGCCATTTGTAAACATGATAGCCGCAACCGACAATGCAGAACTGGCACACGGTGTTGAAACGCTGCGCGTTTGCCGGAGGCAGGGGAACGCTGACCATGAAAGCTGTCTAGTACTCCGTCAAGGTGATATTGATGGCTTCAGCGCGACGAAAAGCGGCTAGCCCGCATATCTCACCACGGGGCGAGATGATCGCGCAGAGATTTGAATTCACAACGGATTTTCTGAAGGAGCGGAATACAGGCTGTATTTCCGACTGAAGAAAATTCGTTGTGAATTCAAAGATCAAGCGAGGGCTCGTCATCGTGGTGAGAAATGCGGGCTAGGCGCTCGGTGCCCTGGAACGACACCGCAGTCAGCCGCTTTTCGTCGCGCCCACGGGGAGCCCCGCAAATGCGCCACTGCGGCGTTGCAGTCCTTGGCAAGAGTCTAACCATTCCCTGCGGACTGCGCCTTGCAGTGACGCATTTGCGGAACTCTGAACCCACCAATATCACCTTGACGGAGCACTAGC
>JBPCXK010000097.1:0-6151 GCA_051008635.1 Gammaproteobacteria bacterium | reverse complement strand
GGGTCACACTGGATGACGGCACGCAGGCGGGGCTGTTTCTCGATCGTGGTCAGGTCTTGAGAGACGGGGATTTGATCGGCGATGCGAACGGAATGATTGTGAGCATCCGCGCCGCCACGGAGCCCTTGTCCTGCGTTACCTGCGATGATGCGCGGTTGCTCGCACGCGTCTGTTACCACCTGGGCAACCGCCATGTCCCGTTGCAAATCGGCGAAGGGAAGGTCCGCTATCAGCACGACCATGTGCTCGACGACATGGTGCGCGGCTTTGGGCTACAGCCGAAGCTGGTCGAGGCGCCTTTCGAGCCCGAGGCAGGCGCGTACGGCGCACATTCACACGGACATCATAGCAGCCATGATCAGGAGCACTGAGGCGCTAGGCCGGTTACGATTGATGCAACTGGTGAGCCCCACGCTACCCGTTGGAGGCTTTACATACTCGCAGGGGCTCGAGTGGGCCGTCGAAGCAGGCTGGGTTAACGACGAGCTCTCGCTTGTCGACTGGCTCACCGGGTTGATACACGACAACCTGGGCCAGCTCGACCTGCCGATTGTCAAACGACTGTATCTTGCCTGTCAGGCCGGGAATGAGGCCGAGCTGCGCCACTGGTGTGAATACCTCTACGCCAGCCGGGAAACCCGGGAGTTACGCGATGAAGAACGTCATCGCGCGCACGCCATGACTACCCTGTTGGTCGACCTTGGCGTCGACAACGCCGCGTTGTGGCGCAGCACACTGCGGTTGTGCCAGGCCGCGCCTTACGCTCTGGCGGCATGGAACTGGAAGATCGCGGCAACCGACGCGGCGTTGGGTTACGGCTTCAGTTGGCTCGAGAATCAGACGACCACCGCCGTCAAGCTCATACCATTGGGGCAGACCGCCGGGCAACGCGTTCAGCTTCGGCTCGCCGAGTTGTTAGCAGAGGTCACGAAGGATGCCCTGCGCTTGCCGGATGAAATGATCGGCGCCTGTGCCCCGGCGCAGGCGATCGCCAGCAGCCAACACGAGACGCAGTACACGCGCCTGTTTCGATCCTGACGTCATCTATTAACGATATGAATATGACTACTGAAAAGCGACAAGCCCTGCGAGTCGGTGTCGGGGGGCCAGTGGGTTCGGGCAAGACGGCCCTGCTCGAAGCATTGTGCAAATCCCTGCGCGATCGCTACGACATTGCAGTTGTCACCAACGATATCTACACCAGGGAGGACGCCGAGTTTCTGATGCGGGCGAAGGCCTTGCCAATGGAACGCATAACAGGCGTCGAGACCGGCGGCTGTCCGCACACCGCAATCCGCGAAGATGCCTCCATGAATCTCGCAGCGGTCGACGACCTGCAGAAACGCTTTCCGAATCTGGATGTCGTGTTCATCGAAAGCGGTGGTGATAATCTTGCCGCGACGTTCAGCCCGGAGCTCGCCGATCTGACCGTATACGTCATCGACGTCGCCGAAGGCGAAAAAATCCCGCGCAAAGGTGGCCCCGGTATTACCCGTTCCGACCTGCTCGTGATCAACAAGATTGATCTTGCGCCCTACGTCGGCGCGTCACTGGACGTCATGGCGAAAGACACGAAACGCATGCGCAAAGAGCGCCCCTTTGTGTTTTCCAACCTCAAGCAAGGCACGGGACTCGACGAGATCATCGCCTTTGTCGAGCGCGAGGGTATGCTTCGGGCGCGCCGGCGGGCGCCTCACGTTGCCCACGAAGACGCGGAAGCGAAGTCTTCGTAGGGAGCCTGCGTGGATGGCGTTCATGAGCTTTTCAACGACCTGCAGATCACGCAGCGTCGGATCCGTCCGATGTCCTGGCCCAATTGACGGCGCAACACCCCAGGTTTACTCAAAACCATCTTTCAATCCGGCTTCGCCGCTTCTCGCGGCGGCTGACACTCGTCACGCGGTGTCAGGAAGCAATCGCGGCAAGGGTCGTAAACGGCGCAGTTCTCGCACGCTCCCTGCAGCTCCCGCGCTTGTTTGATAGTCAGGTCGAGCAACCGGCCGAGATACCGGGCATCATTGAGATCGCCGTGCTTTCTTGGCCAGCCTTCGCGGTCGATCTTACGGCGCGCGAAATTCACCAATCTCATCCGTTCACACGTAGAGCCTGGCCCCGACTGTCTTGCCACCTTAAAAATCGGAACATTGAACGAGTCTCCAACACGATAGTCTTCCGGCGACAGAATCGGGTCAAAAAAATTATCGACCCAAATCAGCAGACTTCCTCTCGGGAAAATAAACGACTTGAGGGTCAGCTCGTTTGCTTCATCGATAACCGAAAGAGCGTAGCTGTAGAATTTACTGTTGACGTGCCGATCGAGATACACAGGAACCGTTGTGACGAAATCTTCGGCCGTCGAAGCAGGCGCAAGAAAAACAACTCTATCGAACTTGAGTTCGGGATACTCGCGCAGTATGCGTGTGCCGATCAGTGCCCCCATGCTGTGCCCGACGAAATCAAGTTCGAAGCTTTCGTTGCACTGTCTGGCCCAGTCGTCGCGCTTCTTTCGAAGCGCGCCGAGAAAGGTACGCATGACGCCAGGTTTGTTGTCGCGCCTCCATTTAAAAAATCTTCGTGGCGCTTTTTGCACGGCGAACATCATATCTATTCTTCGCTTCATCATGTCCCACGCGCCGCGACCGAAACCAGTAAAGAACGGAGTAGAGACGATCGAAAACGGGGCGTGAACAATACCTACAACACCGTCGCTGAGTTTGTCGCCGAACGTCGGATCCTCCATAGGCCAACGCTGGGCGAATCGGCCCTCGTCCTGGAGCTGATAGTAGAGATTCGGCACCGTATTGAATACACCGCTCGCCAATCGCCAGGCGACAACCGCAGGCGCCAACACTGCGCCCTCCGGCGAACGCACCCCACGGCGGACCCAAAAGACGTCGTCGCCAAGAGAACTGAAGAGACTGGAGTTCCAGTTAATATAGATCGGACGAATACCCCGACTCTCAAATACGCGTTCTCTGTCGAGTTCCGCGGAGCTCTTCAGCGCGCCGCGCGTGCTTGTGAGCCCCCCGTGGACGAATAACATGAGGTGTGAACTACCCGTTCCGTTCGCTGAGCAGTCGTGTGCAACCTGTGCCGAGATCGTATCGATCAGTTTCTTGACCACCCGCTCCTCCGCCGTCTCTCCATGCCGTTTCGCGGGCCTCTCGATCGCCTTACCAGAGTCATTCGATACGTAGCCGTCTTTGTGGATATTGAGATGAGGCGATTGAACAGGAATCTCCGCACAGGCAACGAGAGTTAGAAACATTGCAACAGCGGCTACTATTTGCGTTCGAGTCGTCGACGATCGTTCGAGCATCATGATCCTTCTGCCTGAGGGCTGAGAGACAAGACATGTAAAGTATAGCCGACGGAATTTTGATGTCCTCTGTGTGGACTGCGGTCGGCAGGCAGCGCATTATTCCAGCAACGTGTCGCTGTTTGAAGCGCAGATCCAACCGTCGACATGTGCGGCGGTGTCGGCCCCGGCGGAGACTCTTCCGACAGTGAAACGATTGAAACAAAAAATCAGTATCGCGACATCACCCGGAAACACCGACGACCTAAATTACGCAACATGCGGCGTGCCGCAGCCATATCCATAGCGAAGGAGTTTTGACGATGCACCGAGATCTCAGAGGTGAACCCGTTTCCTGTGCCAACGGCCGCGTGTGCGCACTGTTCGAGCAGGCGTTGCAACAATTTCAGAGCTATGTGGGCGATCCGGTGGCGACCATCGATGAGGCGCTCGAAGAAGATGCCGATTTCGTGCTCGGACATGTGTTCCGGGCCACGGCACTATTGCTGATGAGCGAACGGCAGTATCTTCCTGAGGCCCGCAAGAGCGTCTGGAGTGCGGAGGCGCTCGCCGGCAAGGCCAATGACCGCGAACGTGGACTCATCGTTGCCGCACGCCGCTGGCTGGACGGCGACTGGGCCGGCGCCTGCCGCGCCTGGGACGAGGTGCTCGTCCATCATCCGCGCGATGCGTTTGCGATTCAGGCCGCGCACCTTACCGACTTTTATCGCGGCGACGCCATAAACTTGCGCGACCGTATCGCGCGCGTGCTGCCCCACTGGAGCGAAGGCACGCCAGGTTACTCTTATGTGCTCGGTATGTATGCCTTCGGGCTCGAAGAGTGCAATCTGTACGGACGTGCGGAGGAAGCGGGCCGCCGCGCGCTGGAAATCGAGCCCAAAGACGGCTGGGCAGTGCACGCGGTCGCGCACGTGATGGAGATGGAGGCCCGCTTCGACGAAGGTATCGAGTGGTACAACACACGGCAGGCCGACTGGTCACCCGACAACGCCTTTGCGTTCCACAATTGGTGGCATCTTGGGCTTTATCATCAGGAACGCGCCGAATACCGGCGCGCGCTGTCGATCTACGACAAACAGATTCTGCCGGAGCCTTCCGATGTATCGCTGCAACTGGTCGACGCCTCGGCCTTTTTATGGCGGCTGCACCTGCAGGATGTCGATACCGGTGACCGGTGGGCCGGGCTGGCCAACATCTGGGAGCAAAAGTCCGAAGTGGAAAACGGATACTACGCCTTCAACGACCTGCATGCCCTGATGGCCTTCGTCGCCGACGGGCGTGAGCAGCAGACGCAGCAGCTCATGGCCGATCTCGGCAAGGCGGCAGCAGGCGGGCGCCACATCAACGCGATGATGACACGTGATGTCGGCATGCCTGTCTGCCGGGCGTTCTATGCCTTCGCGCGCGGAGAATATCACGACGCGATCGAGTGGTTATTGCCGTTTCGCACGATTGCCAGGCGCTTTGGCGGCAGCCATGCGCAGCGAGACGTGCTCAGCCAAACGTTGATCGAAGCCGCGATTCGAGGCGGTCGCCACGAGCTGGCGAGGAATTTGATCAACGAGCGCGAGCAGCTCAAGCCGCACAGTCCGCTGGCCTGGCGTTTCATGAGCAAGGCGCGCAAGGCAGCAGGCGACCGGGAAGGCGCGATCGCGGCGCGCACAAAAGCCAACGATCTCGTCAGCGAGTCGTCTCGCAGGCAGGCGGCTTGACCCGCACGACGGCGCTTTGTGGAAGCAGCTTCAGCCGCGATTGACGCGGCACAAAGCGTCGTGACTTCCCAATCGCGGCTGAAGAGGGTGTCGCAAAACGGTTTTTGTAGGGTGCCTCTTTCGGCTTTTGCGACACCTCTGACCGCTCCCACAGCGGGCCACATACCAGTGGCCTCGCGAAAATTCAGTCCACACTGCATCGTCAATCCGCGACGTAAATCTAAATCGCTGTCGAGAGACAGTGGACGTTTTGTTCAGTCCCACTGGCAGGTTCCAAAAGGCGTTTGTGATCGCCGTCACAGGCCAAATCACCGGGATGCGGTCTCGCCGGGATAAAATAATGTATTAGCGCCAAGCACTTGCATTCCGGCGTCCACAAAGGCGTAACGTGGTTGGCACGCAGCTTGCATTATCTCTTCGCATAACCGACTGATGGTACGAGGGGATGAAGATAAACGAACTACTTACGATCGGCGTCTTGCTCATGGCGGCCGTATTGTTCACCAACATCGTACAAGCCGCCGACCACGGCATTTGTAAGCAACCCGATGACGAAGAATGCCTGGCAGGCGATGTGTCCGGCGGAGTTCTTTTTGCGCGGGCCGGCAATAAGGTTCAGGGACGGTTCATACTGCTCAAGGATGAGCTCTTTTATGCGGAGTTCAACGACAAGCAAACGACAGACGCTTCAAGAACACACAGCGCTCTGCGAACGATGCCGAGTTCCTTGATCGGCGCGGTTCTGGCGTTGATCGGCGTGGTCGCCGTTGCCCGGCGCAACAGCGGAACGCACTTATAATTAATCCCCTTTGACAGTGGTGGACTGGCCGCGGTCGTCAGCCGGGAGGGTGCAAGGGGTCAGTTCTGATCTGACCAGATCTGAACCCTTTACGTTTTCAGGGACGGCTCAGCTGCTCAAGGATGAGCTCTTTTATGGGAGCTCGACGATGAGCGCACGGCAAACGCCCCCGGCCTCAAAAACGCAGCGGCACCGCCGCCGTTCCGACAGCATCGTCCTTTTCGCGCGGGAAGCGGCACCCGTCGCTGACTCCGATGCGGTTCGCACCCAGCGAACGGAAAGTGTCCAGCCCGCCGCCGCTGCAATCGGCGAGCGCGGGTT
>JBPCXK010000096.1:0-3007 GCA_051008635.1 Gammaproteobacteria bacterium | reverse complement strand
GGGTTCGGCTGCCGTCGACTAAGAAGACTGGGTGACCTGCTCTTGCTGCCATGTGTCAGCTCCCGATTGTAGGGCTCGCGTCAAAATAACTTCCCATTTCTCGCCGCCCATGCATCCGGTGCGGCGGTGTTGCTTCGGAGGTCTAAATAGGCCGGCTATTCGCCCCCCTCGCGCCTTGCCGCACGGGCGCCTGGTCGCCGAGAAATGCAAACTTGTTTTGACGCGAACCCTTTGCGGATAGTTCTTCGGGGCTGAAGTCGTCCACACTGATCGCCCCCATGGTCGCTTCCTTTGCGGCCCGGACCAGGGCGGCTTCCGCATCGTTGAGCACGCCGGCCTCGGCCGCCTTGTCGACGATGTTTTCACCGGGTCGTTTGACGAGAGTACCCTGTCTCACGGCCTCCCGCAATTTACGCGACGCGGCGTCGGCTTTGAGCACGGCCTTGAACGCATGTTCGATGCGCCCGGTCGGATCACCCGGCGTGTCGTTGATATAGATCCCGGCTGTGAGCCTGTCGCGCACGGGTGAGTCGTCGAGGAGCAAGCCGGCCGCCTGCGATATCAACTTATCGTCCGGGGGCGAATAAGGTTTGCCGAACGGAAACAGCAACCAGCGTAGCGCTACGGCGAGCGGCTTCAGCGGCAGGTTCCAGAACACACCCAGCAGCGATTGCTGAGCGCGGTAAATCGCGTAGCGGCATGCGTAGCGCAGCAGCGGCACGTCGGCCTCCTGTTCGCCCTGATCACGGTAATGTTTCAGCGTCGCGGAGGTCAGATACAGATAGCTCAGTACATCAGCAAAACGGCCGGACAAGCGTTCTTTGCGTTTGAGTGTGCCTCCCAGCGTGAGCAGCGCTACGTCGGCGGCCAGCGCGAAGCTGGCGCTGAGGCGGTTGATCTGGCGGTAATAGCGTTTCGTGACGGTGTTGCCCGGCACGTCGACGAAGCGCGCGTTGGTCACGCTCAGCCACGTTGCGCGCGCGAGGTTGCCGAGCAAAAAGTCGATGTGGCCGAACAGCGAGGTGTCGAAGCGCGGCAGCGCGACCTCATGATCGCTCATTTGCGCAGCGTCGATCTCCTCCTGCAGAAAGGGATGGCAACGGATCGCACCCTGGCCGAAGATGATCAGGCTGCGGGTCATGATGTTAGCGCCCTCTACCGTGATGCCGATGGGGATGGCCTGGTACGAACGACCGATATAGTTGCGTGGGCCAAGGCATATGCCCGAACCGCCGTGGATGTCCATCGCAAAGTTAATGATGCGGCGCATCTCTTCGGTGAGATGATATTTGAGAATCGCCGAGATCACTGCGGGCTTCTCGCCGGCATCGAGCGCCAGCGCGGTGATGGTGCGTCCGGCGTCCATCATGTACGTCGTGCCGGCGATGCGCGCGAGCACTTCCTCGATGCCTTCGAAGCGTCCGATCGGCAGATTGAACTGGCGACGCACACGCGCGTACGCGCCGGTGAAACGGCTCACAACCTTGCCGGCGCTCATGCTGAGCGCAGGAAGGGAAATCGCGCGGCCGTCGGCGAGGCAGTCCATCAGCATCTTCCAGCCTTTGCCGATCTGCGGCTGGCCGCCGATGATCCAGTCGATCGGTACGAATACGTCATGCCCGCGGTTGGGCCCGTTCATGAACGGGATGTTGAGCGGGATATGGCGATTGCCGATGACCACGCCGGGCGTGTCCGTGGGAATCAGCGCCACGGTGATGCCAACGTCTTCGACATCGCCCAGCAGGCGATCGGGGTCGTAGAGTTTGAAGGCGAGGCCGAGCACGGTCGCGACCGGGCCAAGCGTAATGTAACGCTTTTTCCAGTTCAGGCGAATCCCGAGCACGTTTTTGCGGCCTTCGAATTCGCCGTGACAGACGATGCCGTTGTCCGGAATGGCCCCGGCGTCACTGCCGGCCTCTGGGCCGGTCAGGGCGAATGCGGGGATCTCATCGCCGGCGGCGAGCCGCGGCAAATAATAATCTTTCTGTTCTTCCGTGCCGTATTCCAGCAACAGCTTGGCCGGTCCGAGCGAGTTCGGGACCATCACCGACACTGCCGCTGTGGTGCTGCGGCTCGAGATTTTCATGACGACTTGCGCGTGCCCGAGCGCTGAGAACTCCAATCCGCCGTAGCGTTTCGGGATGTCCATGGCAAAGAATTTGTTGCGCGCGAGGAATTGCCATATCTCCGGCGGCAGGTCGCCGATCTCGTGGGTGATCTGCCAGTCGTCGAGCATGCGGCAGAGCTCCTCGGTCGGTCCATCTATGAACGCTTGCTCTTCGGGCGAGAACGCAGGCGCGGGCAAGCGGTGCAAACGCTCCCAGTTCGGGTGGCCAGAGAATATTTCCGCGTCCCACCACACCGTGCCGGCCTCGAGCGCTTCACGTTCGGTTTGTGAAACTTTGGGCAGCGCACTGCGCATGGCGTCGAGCACGGGTTTACTCACGAAACGTTGACGCAGTTCCGGAACGTTCAGTGGGACGAGGGCGAGCAGCAAGATGAGCCAGGCAATTGCGCCGAACGCATTGAACCCGTTTTGTATGGTGTAGACCACGACGCCAGCGGCAACGGCCGCGGTCGCGTAACGCAGCGGTGTTTTGAAGTAGGCCAAGGCCCAGAGACCGGCGACAGTGATGATGAACCAGATCATGCTCACACTCCTGGTTGGATCGGCAGGAAGACGGGCATCCATGTCCACGTTCCGAGAAGCGTCCGCGACGGTGGGTCTTGTGGCACCTTTGCGGGTCGAGGCCCAGCAGCGCTGGGGCCTTGGGTACAAAGAAGGGCGGGGCCCGCGCGAATATTCCCTCCGGTAGCCGGGCTGCGGGGCCTAGCGCGCTCTCAGAAACGTATTGTAGCGTGCCGGCGGTCGCTGAGGCATTTCAATAAACCCGCCTATACTGCGTACTTAGATAGTCGGCCCCGATGATGATGTCCCACAATCGCTCACTTTACACAAGATGGCTCCAATGAGACGCTAGCCCGAGTTTACCGCGCTACCAGAGAT
>JBPCXK010000095.1:0-4499 GCA_051008635.1 Gammaproteobacteria bacterium | reverse complement strand
GCTTCGGCTTTCGCTGCCTGAGTGTACTTACCGCCTTTGTACCCACCCCACACCCGGTCGAGCTCTGCCAGACTCACCGGGTCCAAATCGAAACGCGGCAATACGTCCGGATCCCAATGGCCATACTTGTCCTCTCCCCTGACCAGCAGCGCCTTGCCGCGCCCAAGCGTTGACGACACCGAGGTCGGTATGTAGAAGAACGCAAGACCTATGCGTCGATCGTCGGATCGATTTTCGAGGGATCCGTGCGCTGTTCTCTCATGGTGGAGGGAGAACTGCCCGGGTTCGAGTTCGATATTGACCGCTTTGGATTCATCCAGACTTTCGATGGTTTGACCTCTGGCGAGCATATTGTTGGCCGCGTAGGTCTCGACGTGCTGCAAGTCCGGGCCGCGGTGTGTTTCGGGCATCACGCGCAGACATCCGTTCTCGCCGTTGCTTTTGGTGAGCGCTATCCAGGCGGTGACTTCGTCGTGTGGGTTGAGGCCGAAGTAAGCCGAGTCCTGATGCCAGGATACAAAGCCCGGGTCATGGGCATTCTTGGCGAAGATCGACGTGCCGAACAGCAAAATATCGGGGCCGATAAGATCCTCAACCGCGTCCAGCACGCGCCCATTGCACCCAAGCTCGACGATCCAGGGGAACGCCAGATGGCCTTTGATTTTTAGTCGTTTCTCGGCTTGCTCGCCGGTCTGAGCTTCATATGCTTCGATGCGACCGCGGCATTTGCAGGCTTCCTCTTCGGAGATGCCCCGAAACGGCGTGACGTAGCCTTGCGTGTTGAAGTGCTCGATTTGCGCGTCGTTCAGAAGCTTTGGCATGACAACCTCGTCGGTGGTTCGTCGACCCCGACAGCGCTCGACAGTTTAGCGCCACGCACGACCGACTGCATCAATCCGCCAGGCCGGGGGACACGATAGCTTAACATTTGGTCCTCCTGATGCTAGGCTCAATTGAGCCCAAGCGAACAGACTTGAGCACCGAACCCCAACGGGGCTCGCCACCAGCAATTGGAGGACATGACAATGAAACGAGCATTCAAGACTGCACTATTCGCGACCGTTGCGATATTTCTCGCCACGACGGCATCTGCTGAGGACATGATCAAGATAGGTGTCAACGAGCCCTTGACGGGCGCGGTGGCGGCGTCGGGTAACTATGTCACGGATGGCGCACGCATCGCCGCGGAGGAAATCAACGCGTCGGGCGGCATTATGGGCAAGAAGGTCGAGCTGGTCATCGAGGACAACAAGTCCAACCCGAAAGAAGCCGTCGCCGCGGCGGAGAAGATGATCGTCAAAGACAAGGTGCCGGTTATGATGGGAGCGTGGAGCTCTACCTACACACTCGCCGTGATGCCGAAGCTGATGGAGTACGGCGTGCCGATGGTTGTCGAGACGTCATCGTCGGGCAAGATAACCACGTCCGGCAATCCCTGGATATTCCGCATCAGCCCAACTTCCGAGATGGAAGCGAAGGCCTTTGGCGGCAAGATGGAGCAGTTTGGCATCAAGAAGGCCAACTTTCTGGTCGTCAACAACGACTGGGGCCGTGGCGCTGCTGAGCAGTTCGCGGGTGTTCTCGAGGATAAGGGCGTCGACGTTGGCGTGACCGAAACAATGGATGCCAAGGCGACGGACCTGTCAGCCCAGCTGGCGGCGATCAAGGGCGCCGGTGGCGATACGCTATTTGTAACTACAGGTGTCGAACAGCTCACGCTCGTGTTGAAGCAGGCCAAGGAGCAGCGGCTCAAAGCCCGCATCATCACAACCGGCGGCTCGTCCTCGCCCGATCAACTGGTGGAACAAGCCGGGAGCGCGGCCGATGGATCGCACCACATCCTTTTCTTTGCGCCGTGGTTCCCCGAAACCGCGCCCAATCCCGGTGTCGCGCAGAAGTTCGTCGACGAATGGAACAAACAGGGTTATAACTTCGCCGGACTGACAGAAGGCTTCCGTGGCTATGACGGCATCATGACCATCAAGGCGGGCATCGAAGCCGCGGGCTCGACCGAATCCGAAGCGATCCGCAAGGCGATGTGGGACGTGAAGGTGAAGGGTGTCAACGGCAACATCGCCTTCGTCAAGCAGGGCCCGGACGGCAAAGAGAGCGCTCAGAACCAGCCGAACATTTTCATCGTCAAGATCGATAACGGTAAGGTGTCCCCGGCCCAGTAAACGGGTTCGTATCCTGGTCAGTGTCCGGCTGGAAACGAGTTGCCGGCGCCGCAGTAGGGCGCAATAGCGATAGCGTATTGCGCAGGAACTCTCTTGCGCGCGCCGCTCGCCGCGGCGCACGATGCTTCGCTGCTGCACCCTGCGCGTTTTCGCAGATTCCGGCGTTGACGGACTGGCTCTAGCCCGCATATCTCACCGCGGGGCGAGATGATCGCGCAGAGATTTGAATTCACAAGGCATTTTCTGATCGAGCGGAATATGGGCTGTATTTCCGAGTGAAGAAAATTTGTTGTGGATTCAAAGATCAAGCGAGGGCTCGTCATCGTGGAGAGAAATGCGGGCTAGCCGGCTGGTTACGTTACGTTCTGCCTGGAACCGCGGTGGGCACCAGTCCGCCGCGCGTCCGGGCGCGGCCGCAAAAGCAGGCGTTCCTTGAACAAGATCAATAATCGGCGGCGCAGGTTTTGGAGCAACTTCTCCAGCACGTTCTGAACGCCCTGATCCTGGGCGGCACCTACGCCTTGCTCGGGATCGGGCTCACGCTCATTTTCGGCATCATGCGGGTGGTTAACTTCACCCACGGCGAGCTCTACACGTTTGGCGCCTACATGCTGTTCATGTTCGTCATGTCACTGGGCACGAATTTCTTTCTCGGGCTCGTGCTGGCCATGGTCCTGGGCGTGTTGCTCGGAGCGCTTATCGAAATCCTGCTCCTGCGCCCAATCCGGGGCGCCGACATCGACACCACGATGCTGGTCATGATCGGCGCCTGGATTGCCATACAAAACCTGGAGCAGTTCACCTGGAGCGGTATCGCCAAATCGATCGCCAGCCCGTTTCCTGTTGAGCCGTTGGTGATCGGTCCGGTCTCGGTCGCGTGGTCGCGCGTTTTTGTCTTCGTCGTGGCAGTCATTTTGATTGTCAGCGCCCATGCACTGATCCACCGCACCCGGCTGGGCAAGGCCATGCGTGCAACGTTTCAAGACATGGAAACTGCGGCCCTTATGGGGGTCAAGATCAACCACATCTATACGGCGACTTTCGCTTTGGGATCGGGCCTTGCGGCAGCCGCCGGCGCGTTACTGGGTCCCGTTTTCGTGGTTTATCCGACCATGGGCGACCTCGCCGCGCTCAAGTCGTTCGCCATCGTCATCCTGGGCGGCCTGGGCAATTTCTGGGGCGCGGCAATGGGCGGATTCATCCTGGCTTTCGTCGAGGAATTCGGCGCCGGTTATATATCCTCGGGCTATCGGGACGCCATGGGTTTCGTCCTGATCATCCTCATCCTTATCTTCCGGCCGACCGGGCTGTTCGCGCAGAAAGAACGCATCGGATGAACCGCATAACACCCTGGCTCGTGCTGCTGTTTTTTGTGACCGTCCCGTTGTGGATGAAGGACCAGTACTACCTGCACATTCTGATCACCAGCGGTATTTTTATTATTGCGGCGATCAGCCTGAATCTGCTGCTCGGTTACACAGGGCAGCTCTCGCTCGGGCACGTCGCGTTTTTCGGCATAGGCGCCTACGCCAGCGCGCTCGCTGCGCTCGGCTTCGATGTCGAAGTATTCGGATACACAGTCGTTGTTGATCCCAAGCCGGTCTGGTTGGCCTCACTCGTCGGGATCGTGTTCGCCGGTCTCGCCGGCTGGTTTATCGGCAAAGTCTCGTTCAAGGTGCGCGGCGCCTATTTTGTAATCGTCACCATCAGCTTTGCGGAGGTCGTGCGGTTGATCGCGCTCAACTGGATCGACCTGACGGAAGGACCGATGGCGCTCAACAATATTCCACCCGTCACGCTTTGGTTGCCCGGAGCAGGTGAGACGACTTTTTGGCGCAAGACGCCGAACTATTATCTCGTACTCATCGTCGTCGCTATTGCCTTCGAGATCGTGCGCCGGATCGTGCAATCGAGAGTGGGCCGCGCGTTCATTGCCCTGCGGGAAAACGAGCCCCTGGCGATGTCCGTGGGCATTGACGTGACGAAGTTTCTGGTGGTCGCCACGGTTGCCTCGGCATCCATCGCCGGCGCGGCCGGCGGACTCTATTCTCACTATGTGAGAATCGTCGATCCGGATGTTTTTTTGTTCATCTACACCGTCACCATGGTGATCATGGTGATCGTTGGGGGCAAAGGCACGCTGTGGGGGCCAGTCGTGGGTGGGCTACTGTTCGGCATACTGCCCGAATTCTTGCGCGAGCTCGCGGCGCCCGAGGTGCAGTGGGTGATCTACGGCGCGGCGATGATCGTCATTGTTTTCTTTTTGCCGCAAGGCATTGTGCCGGCGATTGGCAAGTGGTGGCGGCAGATTCGATCTTCTCC
>JBPCXK010000094.1:0-4611 GCA_051008635.1 Gammaproteobacteria bacterium | reverse complement strand
CTCGTAATCCTTGTGACTGAGTTTCCTGAGCCCCAGCTTGTTGCAATAAAAGTCCAGTGATGCGTCGATGTCGGTCACACGCACCATCGTGTGCAGGTATTTCATGTGGATCCTTCGGCTGACTCGGCCGCTCTCATGTGAAGAGCGGCCGAGCACCTAAACAGCACACTACCGGTTCAGGCCTTGGCGACCCAGGCGTTACACCAGCCACTGGCGCTCACGTCCTTGCCCGGGAAGATGCCGCACGGACCCCACTCGCTGCCCTCGGCGCCTGTATAGAGCTGACAGTTGGCGCAATTCTGTTCGCCGGTTTGCTTGGGGAACTTGGCGGTATCGACCGCCGAGGCGTCGTGCTTGTAACCCAGCGCTGCGGCGGCAGGATCGCCTTCATCGATTTTATCTGCGGCAAATGCGATGCGCGATGCCGTCAGACTGGCGAGTGGAATGACTGCGCAGCCGGCGATGAATTTGCGTCTGTTCTGATTGGCCATCGGGTATCCTCCGTTGGTTACGGCTCATCGAGTGAAAAAAACAACGCATGATAATCTGAAATCCTCCGTCTGGAAAAGACAAACGGCAACCTTAAGGGTTCCCGGCTCTCCCCGGCTATACGAGCCAGAGCGTGATTTCGGCCTCTAAATCATACAGTTAGACAACATTAGCGGTCGACGCAATCATTACATCCGTCGGGATCGAATATCGACTTGAACGCCAAGTCGCGGGTCTTGACCCGGGTGTCCAGCGCGCAGCTCACGTGCGGCATTCGAGATCTTAGCGGCCCTTCTGCAATCGCTTGTCGCGTATTATAGTTGCACTCTCGTGCTTCGACACCGAGAGAGCTGCGTTCAGCGATATGAAAAACACCGCTCGACTGCGCGAATTCGTGCAGGCCTTCACCCATCTTGTTGAGGCGCATGGCGACGATGAAGCCATTGTGATGGACAAAGGCGGCGAGCTGTTACGCGCGCTGATTGACAACGACGATTGGCTGGAAGACGAATTCGCCAAAGCGCACCCTGACCACTATCAGCAGTATCTTCTCTACTGTGATCCGTTCGAACGTTTTTGTGTCACCAGCTTCGTGTGGGGGCCAGGCCAGCACACACCAGTGCACAATCACACGGTGTGGGGGCTGGTCGGTGTGATGCGTGGTCGTGAGACTTGTCGCGAGTTCGCAAATTCCGACGGGCGTGCGGAACTGCGCCAGCTCGACGAGCACGCGATAGAGCCGGGGGAGATAGACCGGGTATCGCCCACCATCGGTGACGTGCATCAGGTCGCCAACGCGTGCACGGACCAGACCTCGGTCAGTATCCATGTATACGGTGCCAATATTGGCGCCGTAGAGAGGCACGTGTTCGATGCGCGCAGCGGCTTGGCCAAACCGTTTATATCCGGCTATTCCAATACCGTCGTGCCAAACATATGGGATCGCCACGCCTAAGGGTTCACGGCAGTCCTGACGATCACCTCCGCGCCCGGTTCCTCCGGTTCGTTGTCGCTCATCTCCTGTGGAAAGCCTGGTGCGCGTAACTCCACGCCGCAGGCGTCCTCCAGGCGTTTCACGATCATCGACGACCATGCGCGTGCGCCATAACGTTGTTGACCGTCCTTGAACATCTCGAGTACCAGCGGCGACACCTCCAGAGGCACGTCGAGACGCTGCGCCAGACCGTCGAACAAGCTCATGTCTTTCACGACCAGATCCATGGTGAAGTTGATATTGTAGCTACCGTTGAGAATGACCTGACTCTCTGTCTCGTGAACGAACGAGTTACCGGAAGAGATGCGAATCGCCTCATACGTGGTATTGAGATCCATGCCAGCCTGCTTGGCGACTGTCAGCGCCTCGCCAAGCGCCACCAGCTGGACCGAGCACAGATAGTTGGTGACGACCTTGAGAATCGACGCGGAACCGAGCCCGCCCGTGTGCAGAATCCGCCGCCCCATGACCGTCAGCGCGGGCAGGATCTTCTCAAACGCGCTGCGCTCGCCGCCTGCGAATATGGAGATGTTGCCGGTCGCCGCGCGGTGACAACCACCCGACACCGGTCCGTCCATGGGAACGGCGCCCGCAGCCTCCACCAGCTTGCCAAGGCGCCTCACCTCGGCCTCGTCCGTAGTGCTCATCTCGAGCCATATCTTTCCCGGACCGAGCCCTTTCAATACGCCGTTTGCCCGTTCCATGACCTCACTGGAAGCCGCCGGCGACGGCAGGCAGGTGATAACGAGATCGACCGCCTCCGCGAGCGTCCGCGGTGAATCCGCCCAGGCGGCGCCTGCATCCAAAACCGGCTGTGCAACCGTACTATCCAGGTCACGGACGGTGAGGTCAAAGCCGTTGCGTTGTAGGCTGCCGGCGAGTTTTCCGCCGACGTTACCGAGACCGATAAATCCGATTTTCACTTTCTGACTCCGTTTCACCAGGCATGCATTTCCCGAAAGGGCGCAGCAATATACAATGGCACGGGGCCATCGCAAAGCGGACGTCTGCGGTCGCGCCAACGACAGAAACAATGCCGTACACTGAAATAATAGGGGTCGGATGTCGGTCTTCTCGCCTATCGGCAGGTGGGCGTGCGCGATAGCTGGAGTGCAAGCCGCGCTACGTCGGCCATTCACTAATGAAGGAGATCAATATGCTGCGAAAATCTGGTCTCAATACCGTCTTCGCGACGGTACTGACGCTGATGCTGTCCGCGCCCGCACAAGCCGCGGAAGGCAAGCGGATTCAAGTGACCGGTGAGGTCATGGACACCTGGTGTTATGTCTCCCAGGTCATGGGGGGTGCGGACTTCGTGCTCGGTTCGGCGCACCATACATGCGCGGTCTGGTGCGCGGCCGGCGGAGTGCCGGTCGGCATCCGTACCGACGACGACAAGGTCTACATGGTACTCAAGTTTGGTGAGGACAATGACAACGTCGCCAACCTCGGCGTGCTCGATGTCCAGAGCAGAAAAGTATCCGTCGATGGCACGCTTCACGAGCGCGATGGCATCAACTACCTGTTGGTCGACAAGATCGTCGATGACAAGGGCATCGTGAACCTGACCCACGAACAGATCGGCGTCTTGCCGCCGTTCGCAATTCCAAAGCAGTGAGGTAACGACGATGCGATATGCAATTTACCGCAAGGCAGGACAAATGCTGACGGGGCTGACAGTGTTGCTGCTCACGGTTGGCTCCGTGCACGCGGCCAAGAGCTGGGGAGTTACCGGAGAGGAAATCGCCCGCTTCGAGGCCAAGGTCGTAGACATTCTGTGCGAGTTGACGGGCGACTGCCCGGAGAACTGCGGAGGCGGCAAGCGGCAACTGGGATTGCTCACAGCGGAGAATAAGTTGATTCTCGTGGCCAAGAACGTAACGCCTTTCAGCGGCGCTGCCGAGGAGCTGGTCGATTTTTGCGGCAAGCAGGTTGTGGCCGACGGTCTGTTCGCCGAAAACCGCGGCATACGCTTCTTCGCGTTGCAGTTCGTCCGTATCGCGCCGGATGGCGAATGGCGAGGCGCTAACCGGTTTCAGGGCAAATGGGCCGAACGCAACGGCGTTGCCGCCGACTCGAAAGAAGCCAAACAATGGTACCAGCACGACCCCAACGTGAAACGTCTCATCGAGAGAGATGGCCTGCTCGGGCTCGGGCAAGAGGCCGACGCCGAATTCCTCAAGTCCAGACAGTAGAGACCATGGTGCATATGCCGAACATGCCGCGCATTCTGCTGGCGGCGACTGCTGCGGTGTGGCTGGGGTCTGCGCAGGCGCATCAGGATGAGGACCACGTCCCCGCCGACGCCGGCACGCCTTCAGATACCGGGCAGGCCGCAACCACCGCGATCACCGACCCGTCTGCAATGCCTTTCCCGGTCGACCTCGGCGGCAGCTTCAGTCTCGTGGATCACAACGGCCTGCGACGTACCGATAAAGACTTCCGTGGAGACTACATGCTGGTCTTTTTCGGCTACGTCAACTGCCAGAGCATGTGCACGGTTGCGCTGCACAGAATCGCCAAGGCGGTGGATAAGCTCGGCGATGACGCCAAGCGGCTCCAAGCAGTGATGATCACAGTCGATCCGGAAAATGACACACCCGAGGTCATGCGGGCCGAGCTTGCGAAACTGCATCCGCGTTTACTGGGGCTCACGGGCAGCGCCGATGAGCTCGCTGAAGCCTACGACGCGTACCGGATCAAGCCGGGCGCCGTCGGTGCTGATGCGCACGGCAATACCGTCATCAATCACACTTCTTACGCCTACCTCACGGGCCCCAAGGGTAAGATGCTGACGCTGTTGCCGCCGATTCTGGGCCCTGAGCGGATGGCGGAGATTCTGGCGAAATATATGTCGGCTGAGGGCTAGCCGGCTATTCGCCTGCCTCGCGCCTTGCCACACGGGCGCCTGGGCCTAAGAAATGCAAACTTATTTCTGGCAGAACCCTAAGCGATTGCCAACTGAACGAATGGCCTGCGCACAGTCTGAAGCAACTCAGGATCTTCTTAACTACCAAAATTGCAACACTACATCGAAGGATCAGGAAGAACGCATGAAAACAAAACTACTCAGCGTATTGGCGCTAATATTCGTCGCACAAACCGCCGCCGCCGCGGATGGTGAGGCC
>JBPCXK010000093.1:0-2708 GCA_051008635.1 Gammaproteobacteria bacterium | reverse complement strand
TGTCACGACCCTGCGGACTGCCGGCTGCCGGCCTGGCCGTAAGAACAAAATCCGCGCAGCGTGAAGCGGCAGTACCTCCGCAGCCGACGCTGCCCGGGTTCGCGAGCGAGACCGTGTAGTATCCGTCGGTGCCGGCGTTGACCGGGCCCAGCTGGCCTAAGGTGGCGGCGTAACTCAGGCGCGTGGTGAAGTAGCGCTCCTGTCGGTTAGCGAGATCGGTCAGCAAGCGGTGCGCGTCCGCCCGACGCGACTCCATCACCTGTTGCTGATAGCTGGGATAGGCGAACGCCGCGGTGATCGCGACGATCACCAGCACTATCAGCATTTCGAGTAGTGTAAATCCCTGCGCCGATCTCATGGCTGCTTACTCGACTTCCAGCCACAGGGTGGCAAACATTCTGTTGTTGAACTTGCCCGGGGACTCGATACCGACAAGCACGTGGCTTTCCAGGGAGCCACTCGTACCTAGCTGGTTGACGAATCGCGGCAGCCCGGGAATTCCAGGGCTCACGAGATTCACGGAACGATCCGTCAACGACAGGTTGGTCACGTCGCCCATGCCATCGAGGTTCAGCACCGCGCTCGCATCGCGCGTGTCCACCGCGTAAAAACGCGCCTGACCGCCGGCGCTGTTGGCGACGCAGGGACCGGAAGACGTCGGAGACGAACCTGAGCCCGGCGTGTAAGTCGTGAACAGCACCTTGTTGTCGAAAGTCACTGCCTCCGCGAGCACTTTTTCGCCACTGTTGCCCAGGGAAAAGTACCAGCCGTTGACGCTGCCGGTCACCGCGCCGGCGCTGGCATCGAACAAGCTGCTTTCGGTGAGCTGGCTGTAGCTCGTGGGCTTGCCCTGTACCGGTGTGTCGCGCAACACGTAAAAGCGGTCGCTGATGAGTGCGTCAGACGGATGGGCGCGATTGCCCGAGCCGATCGCAATCGACAGATACTGACTGGCGCCGTGACCAATCAGCGCGACATCCGGCTGATTGAAGAAGTGACGGTTGCCGGCTACCGTGCCGCCGTTGATGTCAGCGATGGCCCCGCCGCTGGTCGCGCCATTGGCGGTGATGTCGAGCGAATCGTCGATGTCGATGCGGAAGACGCGCCCGCCCGTGTCCGCAGCATAGATGCGGTCAAACAAACCGTTCTGATCCATATCCAGCACGCTGAGGTCGGCGGCAATGCCGTTGTTCATGCCGGCAACTTCCAGATCGGCTCCGCTGCCGGTCTTCGACGCCCACCACAAGCGCTCGCCCGTGATTGCGTCCACAATATAGATTGCAGCACCCGTCATGTCGTCGCGACGCGCCACATTCACCGCGTCCTGCGTGATGTCGTAGCCGCCGCCGAACACCAGCACGTCAAGCACGCCATCGTCCTCGATGTCGACCTTGCCCAGCGCGGGCTTCGACCACGACTGACCGAGTTGCTCGAAGCCAGTGGTGACGCCGCCAGCAATGCTCCAAAGATACCGTGGACTATCCGGATCGCTCACGTCGAGCGCATAGTAGTTACGTCCGCCACGACGCATGCCGAAGTACAGATAAGCAGGCTCCGAGCCGTCGACGATGCCGTTGTCGTTGGCATCGTCGTGCCGCAACGTCATCGGCCCGTCGAGACCATACGGAATCGAGCTCGTGCTTGGCGTGGTCTGGTCTTCATACAGGCGCTTGATATTGCCCAACAGTTCTTGGGGCATATAGGCAAACAGCTCGCTGCCGTCGCTGCTGTCGAAGGCGTGCAGGTAGCCCTCGGTCGTGGGTACGTAAACGACCGTCTTGCCGTTGTACTCGACGGCAAGCGGCGAGCCATGCAACACAGCACCCATTTGCTTGCGGGCCTCGTCCACGTCGCTGTCGCCGTCGATGTCTTTGCGGTCAAGACCGCGAATCCACTTAATCAGCTCGTCGGCCTCGGCGCCGTCCGCGGCACCGAGCATCGTGTTAGTGATACCGATGTTCGTCTCATGCAGCGCGTTTTCGTTCGCCTCCAGGTCAGCGCCGCCGCCCAGATAAGTGTAGGTATTGCGGCTCGTACCGAGCTCATGCGCGGCCCCGCCGAGTGTGATATCGGCGCCGTCCGTGCCGGTCGTCCATTCGCTGCGCGCGCTGCTCCTGAATAGCCCGTCTTCGAGCGCCGGCTGGTCGGCGGCATCGACGACCGTCAACTGGCCATTGACAACACGCGTGCCGTAACGCTTCAGGTTGCCCGTCCAGTAGTCCGTGGTCGTGGGCTTGAACAGACCAAAGTAGGCCTCATCGCGATTAACAAAACGCCTGGTCGCCTCCGCCGGTATGGCGGGCGGATTGTAGGAAATGGTTACGCCGTCCGGCGCCTGATCGATGGCATCGGCAAAAGCGTCCGCCAACGAGCTCGCGTCGGTCGCCTCGTAGGCCGTGCCGCCACCGGCTGTGGCGATCTCCCTCATGAATCGTTGGGCCCAGGCCTCATCCAGGTTGAACGCGATCGTGGACGTGACGACGTTCTGCTGGCCCGAAAAGCCGGAACCGCTTGCGAGGTCATCGCTCAAGCCATGATCCACGATCTCCGCAGCGCAACGCGCCGAGGACTTTCGTCCGTCGGGCATGTAGTCATAGGTGATATCGCAGCTACTGCCTCTGTATTGGGTCTCGGAGCTGGTGTTGGGGCGCCCGTCCGTCATCAGCACCATGTAGTTGACCTGGCAGCTATAGGCTACAGGCGAGGCG
>JBPCXK010000092.1:0-11811 GCA_051008635.1 Gammaproteobacteria bacterium | reverse complement strand
GAATGGTGGTGCCCTGAAACACCCTCGGCGTGCCACTTCGCGATCACCTCGGTAACAGGGGTTCGAATCCCCTTGGGGACGCCATCACGGTGACTGCCTGACGCTCGTGCGCCCGCGACTATCGGGCCACGCGACAACTCACATCACTACCTTGGCCTTGTAAAACCTGCTTGTTGAACTCTCCTTCAGCTCACCGCCAGACGACAGGGTGTACTTCAACTTCAGGCCACGGCCCAAAAGCGAATACTCATAACTGGTTCGTCGTTCGTCGTTCGCGTCGGAACGATAAACAATCAAGCGGTCGGCCCGGATCTCGGCTCGGTAAATCTGCCCGGCGCACAGGGGCGGATCGGTTGATTTCGCCTCGAAGGTCTCGGGCTCTCCTGCGGCGGCGAAACGCACAGTCGTGCGCCCGGCGTCCGGGCTGCTCAAGTTCCTCCAACTTATGACGAAGCCGGTTTCGATTCCCCAGATGGCGACATCGAAGTTTCGCTTAGCCTGGAGAGTTCGATTTCCATGCTCTTCTACAGCAACTCCCCGGCCGATCCACACGCCATAGTACTTCTCGAGTGTTGCGGCAGCGCCGGCGGCGGGCGCTATGGAATCGGGCGCGACGCACGCCATTATTACCAGAGCCAGCTTCACGATACGCATTGGGCTTCACCCATATCCGAGTGCACGCTGTTGATCCACCGTCCAGACATGAGCGCCACCGGGATGCTGCTCCCCAGCTCTTGGGTCACCGTCCGGTGCTCCGTTCGCCATAACCCGCAGGTATTATGGCGGGAGCACCGGACGGTCGGTAGCGGACTCAGTAAACTATTCGAGATTTGATGTACTCGATCCTTGCGGCCCTGGCAGAGGCCCGCTGTTCCGCTGACTGCGCTGACTGCAACGTCGCCGTTGCCGAGGCGGCTCTGGCACTCACCGCCGACTTCGAGTCATCCGAATCATCATCGTCATCGTTCTTACGGCCCCGATCCACACGCATAATCATCAGCCCGTTGTTGATATCGCTGGCTGCGATCGTGCGGCTGTGCGGAAAGGGGAAGATGCCCCATTGACCGTTGAACGGATCCACCATTCTCGGCTCGGTATCCATATGCGCAATATCCTCGAGCATCAACTCCCCGTGTCTTTTTCTCATCCTGAGCACGTGAGTCCCGGCCTGGTAGACCGCCCAGTACAGCTCGTTGCCCTCGCGAATGAAGTTGTGATCATTGTCGCCGGGCGATTCGACCTCGAAGCGTTCTTGCAGGAACGGTCTATCCAGATCCCGGACATTTACGACGTAGGCGCCCGGATTGCTGATCGTACCCGGCGGCGTGTCCGTGTCACAGAAGTTGGTGCGAAAGAATCCATCCGCTGCCTCCGCGTCACGCAGCTCGTCTATTTCATCATTGATGAGCAGGAACTCATGCCGATTGGACGAGGTCCAGCCTTGATGCGAGAAGCACACACCCGGAACCGTGAAGGATGAAATGACCCGGATGTCGTCCTTGTCCGTTACGTCCCAGATCTCTGTCGCGCCGCCCACGATCTCGCCGGGCGTGTCGTCCTGCCTCATTCCCCGTCGGCTCGGGGCGTCTTTATCCCGACCGTCGAATATGAAGGCGATTTCCCGACCTCGATAATCCCTGTCCGGACCCCGGTAGTTGACCACGTAGGCGTCATGCTCGCCGAAGTCCGCCAGGCAACGAACAATATCGGGGTTCAGCGGATCGCGTTTCAGGTCCAGAATCATTGTGTTGAACCTGGAAGGATGATACGGCTCGTTGTCGCAGGCCGTTTCACCTTCCTGCAGCCCGACGCCAACCACATAGGCGAAGCCCGTGTGCTGATTCACGTAGACATTGTGTGCGCTATCGTAGCCACCTTCCTCGAAGACGGCTGATGGCGGTATCTGAAAGTTGGAGTGAGGTGCGGGCCCCATGGAGTCCAACTGGTTCAGCTCCAGGATATTGATCCCGACGCCGTCGGCTTCTGTCGTGTAATAGGCGTAGCCGGTGAACCAATCGCCACCCTCACGATCATCATCGTCATCGTCACCATCATCATCGTCGCCATCACCGTCGTCGTCGTGGACATTGAACACGCCGACGTCGCCCCAGAGGTTACTGGGGTCCTCCGGTTCGGAAGTCGGCATGATGCCGATGAATTGCGGGTTCTTCGGATCGGTGACGCGCACGATCGACATGCCGTCACCGGTGCCGACCAACGCGTACTCCTCGCCGGTCGGCGAGGTCCAGCCCCAGATATCGTTGAGCAGCACACCGGAACGCCGCGTCACGGCGCCGATCTCCGCGGGCAAAAGCTGACGCAACAGCCGCATGTTCCGGGTATCGGGAAACGGCCCCACGACAGGTTCAGGGAAAGGGGGGAAATCTTGAGCCTGCGCCGGAATCGTTAGCGTGGATGACGCGAGCAAGGCGCCGGCGAGGATCGTTCTCGTGCATGCCGAACTCGCTTTGAACTCGGCAGATAATGGTTGACCGCCACGAGTGGGAGTCATGCTACACATTGCCTGTACCTCCTTGATTGAGGTTCAGCCCGCAAGGGCTGAGTTGGGGGTGGAACAAGAAGTGCGAGAGCCGCCGTGTAATAAGGACCTGGCAATTGCCGCCGTATGCGGGTGTTCCTGGAGCGGGCGCGGGGGCTGCCGGACACAATCGCCAATCGAAACTGAACTCGCATTGGCCGTCGTTCCCGGGTGCACTCCACTTTCTCCGAGAAACCCAAGGTACACCGCAGCTATCGGGGCTGACGGCGGGGCTGGCCCCGAACGATTCGGCCAGGTCCCATGTAAAATATAGTAGACAACGAGAATTTTTGAGCATAGTCATGTTTTTTTAATGCGCGCCGATTCGCTGGCTATGGTGCACCACGAAAAAGAAACTTCTCGCCGATTTGCGGCGCCGGGAGGAAGCGCTGCACCAACCGCAGACACGTCGAGACGCAGCGTGGCTTGACGCGCTGCTGCACCCCGATTTCATCGAGTTCGGTCGCCGGCAGAGCGGACGTTCTCGAAAAGTTCTCGCACGGCAGTAGTACCTTGCGCCCTCGCGCCGGTAATGTCGCTCCTCAGTAATGGCGTCGTGTTGCCGACTTACGTGCCGTCACACGTGGGTGAGGGAGACAGACCCTACCGCCACACCCTTCGTGCAACGTTGTGGGTACGAACAGATGTCGGGTGGAGGCTGCGGTTTCACCAAGGCACACCAGATGAAGTACGCAACTGATCTAACTTCGGCAGGCACGGGCAAGCCCTTGGCTTGTCGCGGCTGAAAAGATATGGCCGGAGAAACGGGGATGCTCGGATTTCGTGGTCGGCGCCGGCCGCTGCGTGACATAACTATCCCTCAGCATCCACCCTTGGGGAGTCTCAAACAGCGGCGGGCGCCTGCAGTCAATTTTACCAGACAGTCGCAGTATCGCAAGGTGACGAAGGCGCTAACCTTGCTGCCGGACTCCAGATTCCACCAAATCGGATAGCTCTCTGGGCGAGAGAGCTATCCTCGCGCCGAGAGCCTCGAAGCGAGGGCGGCTGCTTCAACCGGATCAGCGAACGTGCAGAACCCTGCCTGGAAACGGCAAGGTCTGCTGCCGCCGGATAAGGAAGACAGCTATCCCGCTTCGGGCCACGCGACGCTACAGTTATGGACGCCCTGTCAGGACATCCCCCACCCACACCATTTCTTAGTGTCTACAGGTTTGGGTCATCCTGCGGGGACTGTTCTTGCTTTTGTTCTGTAGACTTGGCTTTCATCTTCTCCTTGTAATCGCTTACCATCTTTTCGAGCCTGTTGATCCTCTGCTCTGAGATGCGTGACCCCTCCGGCGCACCCGTGTCTTCTACCGGCATCAGTACCTGCGCACCCCCGGCATGAACTGCCGGGTTTACCAGGAATACTCCGAATAGCATTCCCAACACGACAAGTGCTCTTGGAATGAGTTTGCAGCGTTTCATGGACATCTTGTTCCTCCTACGATTTCGTAGAATGGCAATGAGAGCCTGGACGGATCCAGGCTCTCACAGATACGGGTGGATTAATCATCATCGTCATCGCAAGCCGCTTCGAATCTTTCCTCAAGGAAATCCAAACGTCTTTCCTTCTCTTTATTCAGTATCACTATTTCCGCAGCGGCCAACTGTGCTCGGTAGCTTCTTCGTGTGTGTCCGAAGTTGCAGACCGATTCGCCGGGAAAGCGTGCGAAGACCATGTCCTGGCGGTTGTCGTCTTCAAATCCCAATACATTCCCTGGTGGGTTAGCCCTCACAGGTAAGCCGAGGTTATTGGTGCGAGTGAAGGCACATACAAAGTCGTTGTCGGTCGACGAGCAGTTGACGTAGTCGCCAGGGAAATACCCTCTGGCAACAGGCGCTTGACGCAGGTCAAAAGACTCTGTTGTGACGCGCTGCTCGGCAATGAAGTTGAGGTCCGGGTCATAGGTCTTGAAAAACCAATCATTGTCGAGGGGACCTGCTTTCACGCTGCCGTCTGGCAAAACAGTAAAGCACTCCGGATGATCTTCATTGCTGAGGTTCAGATTCGGGCAGACTACGTCATTGCGGTCATCAAAGAAAATTACGCCGACCGTGCCATCATCCGCGACATGGACGGCTGGCAGTTGTGCGAAACTGAGAAACCCGTCTGGAGTCAGGTCCGCACCACCCACCGTGATGTGATCGGACCAGATGTCCCCACCATCCTTGGACATCGCCATAAAGACACCGATGAACGAACCGCTGGGATCAACGTCCTGCCAGACCACGTACATATGGCCGTTAGTGCGGTTGACAGCGATGTCGGGGATGCTGCCTGCAGATCTGGTGGTATTGACTATGGTTCCTCCGGAAGCGGCAGCCAACTCACCATCAAGCGCGACAAAACCCCCAATTGTCGTTGAAGGAATGACTTTTCCCGTTTGCTCCCAGGTATCCCCGTTGTCAAACGAACGTATGATGGTACGTTCCAGGAAAACCGGTCCGGTTGTGACGAAGCGTGACTGCGATACATTCACCAATCGACCATCGGGTAACACCACAATCTGGTGGCCGATGTTCTGTGCGCCCACAACGGGGGTCGCGTCGGGATCGATCCCGGCAGTCGCCAACAGCGTCACATCGTCACGAATTTTGTAGATGGCGCGTGCCGGCTCCCAACTCTTCCCCTTGTCGGCCGAGCGGACGAAAAACGTGTCGCTAAAGAAGGCTTGCACGGGAATAGCACTGTTGTCAGTAGGCAATACGTCCCTCAAAAGCTGCCAGGTCCCATAGACAAACCGCTTTTTAATGGGGTCCGCTGTCAACGAATTCTTATCGTTGAAGGGCGCTCCGGATTCGAGCTCCGTGCGATTGCTCACGACGATAGGATCAGACCATGTTTTGCCACCGTCTGTGGAGCGCAGCATGGAATAAGCACTACGCAGGTCACCCACAAATGGAGGCAACCTATCGGTCATCAAGCTCATTTGGTGAAAGACCGCTGCGTTGTTATCGTCGTCATCGTCATCCCCACCATCATCGTCATCATCGTCATCCTCGCCAACTCTTCCGGGAGTCACTGTCAGCCAGGGGTCCGATGCCCTATCGAACGATTCAGGGCCTGTCTGCAGCCCGCCCGAGCAACGGGTGATGGGCGTAAAGCTCAGATGCCAGGTGTCCCCCCCATCATCCGAATAGAAGGCTGCAGTACTCTGCGCTGATCCGTTGCTCCAACGGTCCTGGTGGACGATGGCAGCCATTTCATCAGGCCGGCCAAAATCCACATCCATATAGGGTTCCGTCTCGCTGTTACGCCAGACGGTCCCCGTTTGCGGGGTCACATTACAATCCACCCCTGGTGGGTATGGGCTAAGACCCGATATCGGCACGATCGGGTCCCCGGTAGCAAATGCGCTTTGCCCCATGCCTAAAGAGCACAGCGTCATGACAGGAAGCAGAAAGGTTGTCAGAGAACATCCGCCAAGCCTTTGCGCCTTGTTTTCAAAAGCATTCATTTGTACCTCCCTCGATTTATCAAGCTTGAATTGATACGTCTAACAGGGAATATCGTATTTAATAAACGGGAATACGTTGGCATCCGCTGAACACCGGACTGAGGGTTGTTCGATTTGCAGGGTAAATCAGATGTGAGCTGTCGTGGTGCAACACAACCCCTTCCTTCTCAGCAGTTCTGCGCCAGTGGTTCTTAGCCCAGAGACATTCCGTTCCGGCTACAAGATCTTGTAGCGTAGTGCGTCTTGCATGCCGTGTTAGGAAGCGTAGTCCATCCTGGGTAGGCGTCAAGCGATTTGCCATCGCCCGGGGCATAAATGGCAATATTTAATCTTCGCTTAATCTCTGTGGCAAAATTTTCGTGGCGATGGTTTGTCTTCGGCATCGAACTGGCTGGGGTATGAAAGATATCGGGCCAAGTCGGGCAATATGGAATTATAGGGAAGCCGATCTCCGGCCTGCTCATCCGACAATCGTTGGCATGTTCTTTTGAGCCATCTGTTTGTTTAATTGATATTGCTTGCATCTCCCGATACATCTCGCGGCGCTTGTTGTCGTCGAGTTCCACGAGCCGCTGCACGAGCAGTTCCATGAAGCGCTCGTGCGGCCAGAACGATTCGTGCCATTCGCCGCCTGCGGCATAGCCATTGCCAAATGTCGGAACGTCGCCGGGTGACGTTTCCACACGTCAGCAGATCGGTCGGGGCATATCATCGCTTCGGAACATTCGACGGTGCGAACTGTCCTCAATTGTGTCAGAATCGACACAATTTCAGGAGCTTAGGGTTCGCGCAAGAACAGGTTTGCACATATCGGCGTCCAGGCGCCCGGGCGGCAAGATGCGGAGAGGGCGAATAGCCGGCCTGTTTAACCGCACAGGCAGCACCGCCGTATGGGATGGATAGGCGGCGATGATGTGAAGTTGTTCTTGCGCGAGCCCTGGGGCTTCTCTGCTGACTTATCACGGTAGCAGCCAAAACAGGAGTTCTCACCCCATCGCCATGGCGATAAGTTTGTCCCAAGACAGCGAGCAGGTCACGGCCGCGCTGCGCCGACTGCCACGCCTTGCCTGCTTGGTGTTGATCGTGCTGATCGCTTATGTCCTCGCCGATCTGACCTGGAGAATCGTGGCGGCTGTGCAGGGCGAACGTGCCCAGGCACGCCCGCCGCGCGTGACTAACGTTGCCACAGCGAATACGAGCCAGGTGGACTACGGCGCGCAGGTTGCCGCCCTGCATCTTTACGGCACGCAAGTGAAGACCGTGGAGCAGAAAGCCGAGACCGCACCGGAGACGCGCGCCAATTTGAAGCTGCGCGGGGTATTTGCCACTGGCGATCACACCGGCATCGCCATCATCGCCGGCAGCGGCCCGGAGAGATTCTACAGAATAGGTGACTCGATCGATGGCGGCCGCGTGCTCAATGCGGTCTACGAGGACAGGGTGCTGCTGGAACTCAACACGAAATTGGAAACCCTGCGCTTGCCCAAAGCCGAAGAAACCGGCTTTTCAACCGGTGCGCCACCGCCACCTGCGCCCGTCGCGAGCCCTGCAGGCGACGCGGTCAATACGTCGCAAAATCTGGCGCGCCTGCGGCAACAGATACTGAAAGATCCCAATCAATTGGCGAGAATGGTCGAAGCGAAGCCGGTTATGGACAACGGAGAATTCAAGGGTTATGAGCTCGCCCCACGCCGCAACAAACGGCTGTTTCAGCAACTCGGACTGGAACCAGGAGATGTGGTGACCGGTGTGAACGGCATCAGCCTCGACCGGCCCGAGAACGGGCTCACGGCGTTGCAAAGCCTGGTCGATGCCGCGGAAATCACTGTCACGGTTCAGCGGGCTGGCAGCGAAGTAACCCTTCAACACACGATCAATTGATGATCCCCCACCGGCAGAGGGTTCTACGCCGCGATCATTTTCGATTCTTTCGAGAGATGTATTGTAACTTGCTGTATTAGATAGTATTAACAATCAAACACTCGCTGAAAGAATCCTGGTTCAAGCGGACGCCCGAGCGGGCGCGGTAAATCCTGCGAAAATGGACATTAGTACGGCAAAATCGTTGGCGTTGATCGAACTCAGAGCCAAGGCATGGCTGTTGCTGTTGACGCTCGTTTGTTACGGGGCAATGCCCGCTGCAGCGCAGGAAGAGGTAACGCTCAACCTCAAGGATGCGGACATTCGTACCCTCATCGAAACGGTCTCCGCCGCCACCGGCACAAACTTCGTCATCGACCCCCGCGTAAAGGCAAAGGTCACGGTGATCTCGTCGCAGCCCATGAACGGGCAAGAGCTTTATCAGGTGTTCCTGTCGATCCTCCAGGTACACGGCTTCTCCGCGGTACGGACCGGCGAGGTCGTCAAGATCGTGCCCGACGTCAACGCCAAGCAAGGCCCGGTCGCGGTCACGGAAGCCGCCAGCCCCGGCCGAGGTGACGAGCTGGTGACGCGGGTGATCCCGATTCACAACGTGCCGGCTGCGCAAATGGTGCCGATCCTCCGCCCGTTGGTGCCGCAGCAGGGGCATCTGGCGGCTTACGCCGCGAGTAACGCGCTCATTATCTCCGACCGCGCGGCCAACATTAGCCGGCTGGCCAAAATCATCAAACGCATCGACCGTCCGGACAGCCAGGAGATCGAGGTCATTCCGCTCAGAAATGCCTCGGCGCAGGACGTCGTGCGTATCGTGAGCAGCCTGCGCCAGGTCGATGCGAAGGGCGGGCAGGTTCCCGGACAGCCGGTACTGGCCGCAGACGAACGCACCAATAGCGTCCTGCTCGGCGGTGACCGCACGGCGCGGTTGCGCATACGCAGTCTCATCGCTCACCTCGACACGCCCCTGGAAAGCGGCGGCAACACCCACGTCGTGTTTCTCAAGTACGCACAGGCAACCGAACTGGCCCCTATTCTACTGGGCGTAAGCCAACAGCAGATCTCGATCGGTGCAACCACCACGCCAGGAGCGACGACCCGCGTTCCGACAACACCCGCCACCACACAAGGGGCTCAGCAGCAGCAACAGGCCGCTGCAGCGCAAGCGGCGCAGAGACGAGCAATTACGACGCGCGCAAGAGCCGGGAGCACCAGCGGCGCGCCGGAAATCGACATCCAGGCCGACGAGCGCAACAACGCACTCATCATCACCGCGCCGCAGGATCAGTTCGAAAGCATCAGAGCTGTTATTCGCCAGCTCGACATCCGGCGCGCACAAGTGCTGGTCGAGAGCATCATCGCTGAGGTAAGAACTGACCTGGCACAAAATCTCGGGTTGAGTTTCTTCGCTCTCCCCGCGGAAGGAAGCGTGGGTCTCGCCGGTGCGTTCGCCCCGTCAACGGTAGGCTCCATCGCCGCCGCCATAGTCGACAGTACCGCCGAGAACCTCGGGCGGAGCCTCAGCGGCTTGTCGGACGGCCTCGTTCTCGGCGGCGCGGACCTGCGCGAAGGGAACACGCAGTTCGCGGTGCTGCTGGAGGCTTTGGCGAGCGATACCGCGACTAATATTTTATCTACCCCGACGCTGGTAACGCTCGACAATGAAGAGGCGGAAATCGTGGTCGGTCAGAATGTCCCCTTTATTACCGGCTCGTTCACCAGTGCCGCGCAGGATGCCACCAACCCATTCCAGACAATCGAGCGCCGTGATGTCGGCATCACGCTCAGAATTACGCCGCAGATCAATGAGGGCAACAGTGTCAAGCTCGACATCGAACAGGAAAGTTCGAGCGTGGCAGCGGCAGCAACTGGCGCGAGCGACATCGTCACCAACACGCGGTCGATCCGGACCAGTGTGCTGGTCGAAGATGACGATGTATTAGTGCTCGGCGGGCTGATCGACGACACGTGCAACGACACGCAGAACAAGGTGCCGGTGCTGGGCGACGTGCCGCTGTTGGGCCGCTTGTTCCGCAACGATCGTACCCAAAAGACCAAGCAAAGCCTGATGGTCTTCATCCATCCGAAGATTTTGCGCGACAGCACCACAGCAAACGCCTACAGTGGCGCGAAGTACAGTCTCTTGCGTGCGCGCCAGCTGGAATCCGATATCCAGAATCGCGGATTAATCAAAGACCCGGCCGGAAATTTGCCTGACCTGGACGACGTGATCACGCGCGCGCCGCGAAGTACCAGCCTGGACTTGAACCAGGAACTCAACCGCGAGCTCGAATAGGACCACACTTCATGGCCGAACTGGAATCAGCGATCGATCAAGACATTGGCGGCAGGCGTCCGGCTTATGGCTTTGCCAAGCGTCACGGTGTGGTGGTGGGCGATGAGAAAGATGGCCGGGTCGCTGTCATGCACCGCGAAGGTATCTCCGTTGCGGTATTTTCGGAAGTCCGGCGCCTGGTCGGCAAACCGTTGCGACTGATTACCGTCAACGGCGAAAACTTCGATAAGCTGCTTACCCAACGTTACGACAGCGCCTCCGGCGACGCCATGGCGATGATGGAGGACCTCGGCGACGAGCTGGATCTCAACCGCGTTGCGGAATCACTGCCCGAACCCGAGGACCTCCTGGAGGCCGAAGACGACGCGCCGATCATTCGACTGATCAACGCGCTGCTGACCGAAGCCATCAAGGAGAACGCTTCCGACATTCACATCGAGTCGTTCGAGGGTCACTTGTCGGTGCGCTTCCGGGTAGATGGCGTGTTGCGCGAAGTGCTGCGCCCGCCGCGTAACATGGCCGCGCTCATTGTCTCTCGTATCAAGGTCATGGCAAGGCTCGATATTGCGGAGAAGCGGCTGCCGCAGGACGGCCGCATCTCGCTCAAGGTCGCCGGACGTGCGATCGATGTGCGCGTATCGACGTTGCCCTCCGGGCACGGCGAGCGCGTTGTATTGCGATTGCTCGACAAGCAGGCTGGCCGGCTCGATCTGGAACATCTCGGCATGCAGGAGAGCATCCGCCAGAACATCGATAACGTCATCCACAAACCGCACGGCATCGTCCTGGTCACGGGCCCCACGGGTTCGGGTAAAACGACGACATTGTACGCCGGGCTGGCGCGCCTCAACGACAAGCGACGCAATATCCTCACCGTCGAAGATCCCATCGAGTATTTCATCGACGGCATCGGCCAGACCCAGGTCAACACCAAAGTCGATATGACCTTTGCGCGTGGGCTGCGCGCCATCCTGCGCCAGGACCCCGACATCGTCATGGTCGGTGAGATTCGCGACCTCGAAACGGCACAGATCGCGGTGCAGGCCAGCCTTACCGGCCACATGGTGTTCTCCACCCTTCACACCAACACGGCCGTGGGCGCCATCACACGGCTGCGGGATATGGGCGTGGAGCCGTTTCTGTTGTCGTCGAGCTTGATTGCCGTGCTGGCACAGCGCCTCGTGCGGCTGTTGTGTCCGCTGTGCAAGCAGGCGCACAAGGCGGATGCCGCGCAGTGCAAACAGCTTGGCTTGCGCGTTGAAGACGAGCCCGATATTTATTCACCGGTTGGCTGCCAGGAATGCAACCACACCGGGTATGCCGGCCGCACGGGCATCTATGAACTGGTGGTGCTGGATGAAAGTCTGCGCACGCTCATTCACGACGGCGCCGGCGAGCACGATCTCGAGCGACATGCGCGACTGCTTTCTCCCTCCATCCGCGCGGACGGCATCCGCCTCGCGAACCAGGGCGCGTCGACGCTCGAGGAAATCCTGCGCGTCACCCGTGATGGTTAGCCCGCATTTCTCACCGCGATGACGAGCCCTCGCTTGATCTTTGAATCCACAACGAATTTTCTTCACTCGGAAATACACTCCGTATTCCGCTCGATCAGAAAATCCGTTGTGAATTCAAATCTC
>JBPCXK010000091.1:0-5922 GCA_051008635.1 Gammaproteobacteria bacterium | reverse complement strand
ATTTGATTTCACAAGGCATTTTCTGAAGGAGCGGAATACAGGTCGTATTTCCGACTGAAGAAAATGCGTTGTGGAATCAAAGATCAAGCGAGGGCTCGTCATCGTGGTGAGAAATGCGGGCTAGACGTCGCACATGGATGTGCAAGTGTCGCGCGCGCAGGACGCGCAGGAGCGACCGCCGAGAAACGGAAACTTATTTTGTCACGAACCCTTAGCCGAGACCGAAAATAGGTAACCACACCTATTGAACTCCGAAGTCTTTCGCGGTTAATGGTTCGGTGTAGTCAGCGAGAAGAAGATACCACTTAGTGAGATGGATCCGCACTGGCGCTGGCCTGTGGGCGGATAGCGCAACGCTGGCCGTGAACGTTGGAAGCACCACTGCCGTCATGTGGACTACGAAGGAGGTTACGACCCCATGAAAAGAAGACAGTTCTTGAAGAAGAGCAGCACCGTGGCCGCCGGAGCGGCAGCCGCCGCGATAACGGACTTCCCATACTTTTTCGTACGGAACATAGCCAAGGCGCAGGAGGGGCCAACCATAAAGGTGGGCATTCTTCATTCGCTCAGTGGCACGATTGCCATCATCGAACGCTCGCTCCACAACGCTGAGCTGCTGGCCATCGAAGAGATCAATGCGAAGGGCGGGGTGTTGGGTAAGAAGATCGAACCCATCGTCGAGGATCCACAGTCGGTGGTACAGGTCTTCAATCAAAAGGCGAAGAAACTGATTCTGGAGGACAAGGTCGTCGCGGTACTGGGCTGCTACACCTCGGCGAGCCGCCAGTCGGTGCTCCCGGTCTTCGAACAGCACAACGCGCTCCTGCTCTATCCAACATTGTACGAAGCGCAAGAGTGCAGCAAAAACTGCTTCTACACCGGTGCCGTGCCAAGCCAGCAGCTCGATGATTTCGTGCCGTGGATCATCAAGAACATCGGCCCGAAGTTTTACCTGATAGGCGCCAACTACATCTATCCGAAAGAAACCAACCGCGAAGTGAAGGCGCTGTTGGAGAAGCACGGCGGCGAACACGTGGCCGAGGAATACTCGCCTCTCGGTCATACCGAGTTCTCGACCAATATCAACAAGATCGCGGCCAAGAATCCGGACGTCGTGTTTTCCGATCTGGTCGGCGACCAGATAGTGGCTTTCTACAAGCAGTTCCGTCAGTTCGGCATCACGGCGAAAGACCTGCCGATATGCACGCCGATCACCACCGAGCAGGAAATCAAGGCGATGGGCGCCGAGAACTGCGTTGGCCACTACACGTCGTTCAACTATTTTCAGAGCACGAAAACACCGGAGAACAAGACATTCGTCGAAAGCTTCAAGGCCAAATACGGCGAAGACCAGGTGACCAACGCGGTGATGGAAGCCGCCTACTTCCAGACCCACCTGCTCGCCCAGGCGATTGAATCGGCGGGGACTACCGATACCGACGCGCTGATTTTCGAAGGTCTGCCGGGCCAGGAATTCCAGGCGCCGCAAGGCAAGGTCAAAATCGACGAGAAGAATCATCACACCTGGTTGTGGGCGCGCATTGGTCAGGCCAATGAAGAGGGCCAGTTCGACGAGGTCTGGGTGTCCGACGATTGGATCCGCCCAGACCCCTGGGTCGACCTGCTCTATCCGAACAAGGACTGTGATTTCACCGATCAGAAGGTGCTCGATCGGCTCAAGAGCGGCGCGGCGGACAGATCCGGGACGATCGACATCTGATCGCAGACTGTGGAGCAAGGGTGCTTCCAGCGGGTGGCACCCAGCCTCCCTCGTTTCGTAGAGATGGGGTCCCAACTCCGTGCACTACTTGTCCGGAGCAATTGAGTGGGAAACAAAAAAAGTGTTGCGTGTAAGGGAGTTATCAGTATGACCTCGGGCATCGGCTTCACTTTTGAGAGACTGGCGCCTTACAGGGCTGCACAAGGCCAGCTACACGGTCCCCTCCCAGATGCTTGAGTCGGTCATTACGCAATTTTTGAGCGGCTTCAGCGTGGTCGGGATCCTGATCATTGCTGCGATCGGGTTGGCGGTCATCTTTGGGGTCGCGGGCGTGATCAACATGGCCCACGGCGAATTCATCATGGTCGGCGCGTACACCGCGGCGGTGGTAGGGCAACTCGGTGGCAACACCTTTATTGCGATACCGGTCGCCTTTGTCGTTGTCGGGTTGCTGGGGCTGGTGGTCGAGAGGGGCATTATCCAATGGATCTATGAACGACCGTTGGAGACGCTGCTCGCCACCTGGGGCGTGAGCATCGTGCTGCAGGTGGTCATCAAGATGATCTTCGGACCGGAGCTCTATTACGTCGGCGCGCCAAAGATTTTGGATGGCGGCTTCCGTGTTATCGGGCTCCTGCCGTTTCCCTGGTACCGCCTGTTCCTTATCGGCGTTGCGATCGCCATGTTGGTCGCAACCTATGTGTTCCTTTTCAGGACCAATATCGGCCTCAAGATCCGCGCCGTACGGCGCAACCGGACGATGGCCGGCTGTCTCGGCATCAACACCGCCAGAGTCGACATGATCGTCTTTGTGTATGGCTCGGGTCTGGCGGGCGCCGCAGGCGCCGCGCTGGCCCCGATCAAGACGGTCTCGCCGCCAATGGGTTTTCCGTACGCCGTTGATTCTTTCATGGTCCTCGTGCTAGGCGGCGTCGGTAGCCTTTGGGGTGTGGTCGCGGGGTCGGCGCTTATCGGCGAGGGGGAGACGATCCTCTCGTTTCTCTACAACAACGTGGTCGGCAAGCTGTTGGTCTTCGTGTTTATCGTGCTGGCCATTCGCGTCTGGCCAAGGGGCCTGTTCGGCTATCAGCAACGCCGTTAGTCCGGAGGCCACTGTGAGGAAAGCATTTTTAGGATGAGGAGATGAGTCCGAACAACGTTGGAGATGGCAGGCGGATTCGCAAGTCGCCGCTGTTTCCTGCCTGGGCGATCATCGCTGCGGTCGGAGTGGTGGTGTCGATCGGCACCTACCCGCTCTATGGCGAAGAGTATGTGCTGTCGCTGCTCGGCATGTTTCTGTGCTTTTCCATCTTTGCGCTGAGCATCGATCTGATCTGGGGTTACACAGGGATCCTGAGCCTGGGCCATGCCGTCTACTTCGGCATCAGCGCCTACTTCGTCGCGCTGTCGTTAAAGATCCGCTACACCATGGAGAATCCGACCCGCTATGGCGGCAAGATTCCGGATTTCATGGAATGGAACGGCCTGACCGAGCTCCCTGCTTTCATGGCGCCGCTGGAAAGTATCGGGTTTGCGATTATCTGCGCGCTGCTTGTTCCCACATTGCTCGCCTTCATTTTCGGTGTCATTACGTTCAAGCGGCATATCTATGGTGTGTATTGCGCGGTGATCACGCTGGCTGAAGCGCTCATCCTGCAGGAATTCATCATCGAGTATCAGGCCTACACGGGCGGCTTCAACGGCATCACCGACTACTCCAACTACGTGAACATCTACTTTCTCTGGTTCATTCTTTTGGTGACAGTGGTTTGCTTCGCGGTGGGACGGCTACTGACCCATTCGCGCATGGGCACAGTGCTCAAATCAGTGCGCGATAACGACGTGCGCGCGGAGTTCATGGGTTACAACGTCGCGAACTACCGCATCTTCGTGTACTGCGTTTCAGCCTTCATGGCCGCGGCGGCCGGCGGTATGTACGCGGCCTGGACAGGAATCGTTTCGTTCCTGGACACAGGGCCGATCTTCTCCATAGAAGGCGTCATCTGGACAGCTGTCGGCGGCCGCGGGACGCTTATCGGGGCGTTCGTAGGAACCTTTCTGGTGAAGGGCGCAGAGTTTTTCCTGAGCGAGCGTCTGGCGTGGACCTGGCAGCTCCTGATGGGTGGTCTGTTTATCTTCGTGGTGCTGGTCATGCGCGACGGCATTGTCGGCACCATTGCGAAATGGATCGATCGCCGGCGCGCTGGCACGGTGCGCCAGCTCATCGCGGAAGCTGACATGAGCGCGGCGGACAAGCAGAAGGATTACCGGCCGACGGGCGTTGGCAAAGTAATCGATGAAATCTAGCAATACGGAAGCCGCATGATGGCCAATGTGCTCGAAGTGAAAAACCTCACCACGCGGGTTTCCGGTTTTACCATCCTCGACAACCTCGATTTCGCCATCGAAGAAAACGAGTTGCGCGTCCTGCTCGGGCCAAACGGCGCCGGCAAGACGACACTCATCGACATGATTACCGGCCGTTACAAACCGGCCGCCGGCAAGATCTACTTCGAGGGGCGAGACATTACCGGGATGGCGCCGGATCGGGTCTTTACGCTGGGCATCAGCCGCAAGTTTCAGGTGCCGAACATGTACGAGACCTTGTCGGTTTTCGATAACGTGATGGTCTCGCTGCAAGGGCACCGCAAGGTTCTTGGCGTGTTGTTTCAGCGGGCCAAGGGCTCGGATGAGCAGCGGATCTGGGAGATCCTCGAACTGGTTCGGCTCGCGGACAAGGCCAATGATTCTGCCGACACTTTGTCCCACGGCGAGCGACAATGGTTGGAGTTGGGCATGCTGGTCGCATCCGACCCGAAGCTCCTGTTGCTGGACGAACCAACGACCGGCATGACAGAGGATGGCAAGAAGAAAACGGCAGAGCTGATTCAGAAGATAGCCGAAGACCATACGGTGCTGCTCGTCGAGCACGACATGCACATCGTCAGGCAGATCGCCGAAAAAGTCACCGTGCTCCATCAAGGACAAATGCTGTTCGAGGGACCACTGGCGGAAGTCGTCGCGAACGAAAAGGTCAAAGAGGTCTACCTCGGGAAAGGAGCTGCGGTCAGTGCTTGAGATTCAAGGCATCGACAGCTACTACGGCACCAGCCACATCCTGCACCAGGTATCGCTGGATGTCGAAGACGGCGGCTTGGTTAGCGTTCTCGGTCGAAACGGCGCGGGCAAGACGACCTTGCTTCGGTCAGTCACTGGCGTTGTGCCACCACAGTCCGGATCCATCAAGTTAAACGGAGCGGACGTTACGAAACTAAGGACACACCGGCGCACTCACCTGGGCATCTCCTACGTACCGCAGGGGCGCGAGATTATTCCCGACCTGACGGTGACGGAAAACCTTGCTTTGGCAATGCTCGGCAAGGGCGCCAGGAACGGCAGCCCGCCGGAGTTCGTGTTTGAGTACTTCCCGGCGCTGAAGGATTTGACGGGGCGCAAGGGCGGCGTGTTGAGCGGCGGACAGCAACAGCAATTAGCAATCGCCCGCGCGCTGGTGCAGGAGCCCCGCCTGCTCCTCCTCGATGAGCCCACCGAAGGACTGCAACCCTCGGTGGTGGAGGAAATCGACGGCATCATCAGACGCATTCACGCCGATCGCGGATGCGCGATTCTGATGGTCGAGCAAAACCTGGAGTTCGTGCGCGCTGTCACCCAAAAATTCGCCATCATGGAGAATGGTCGGATCGCGGTCCAGGGCCAGATCGATGAGCTTACCAGCGAGCTGGCAAGCGCCTATTTGTCAGTTTAGGTCTGACCTTGGCAAACCTGCGATGTGCCGTAACAAAAGCCAATGATTGCGAAAGGGTGTCGCAAAAGTCGATCGACGCTCGTAGGAGCGGCCGTAGAGAAGAGCCATTCCTTACCTCCCCTCCTGTCGCAGGAGGGGATGGGGGAGGTAGCCGCGATTGCGAAAGTACCCGGCTCTGTGCAGCCCCTATCGCGGCTGAAGCCGCTCCTGCAAGCCACGTTTGCTAGACGACAGTGAGGTAAAGCGATGAGCAAAGCATCACTCTATGAACGTCTCGGCGGCTATGACGCTATCTCCGCCGTTGCCAACGATCTTCTACCGCGCTTGCAAGCAGATTCGCAGCTTGGTCGCTTCTGGCAGCATCGCGGAGACGATGGCATTGAGCGGGAGAAGCAGCTCCTTATTGATTTTCTGTGCGCCAGCGCCGGCGGGCCCA
>JBPCXK010000090.1:0-6496 GCA_051008635.1 Gammaproteobacteria bacterium | reverse complement strand
GGTCACCCGGCGGGAACGGCACCACGAACGACACCGGCTTGTCGGGATATTCCGCCCACGCAAGCCCGAACACACACATGGCGACGAGATGGCGCCCGACGAGACCGTGTCGCGCCGCACGCTCATGGAAATAGATCCGCCGCAACACACGGCCCTCAGGCATCTCGTGAATCGGGGTTTCGCCCGCAAGCTGATTGAAACCCACGAACCCGAAGTTCGTGCACTCGCGGTGGAAGTTGTCGACACCGCACTCAACAAGACGGAATTCGACTTCGTATCTGCAATCGCCAAACCGCTCCCGATGCGCATGCTCGGCCGTATCCTGGGCACGCCCCCCGACGACGCCGAATGGCTGGCGGAGAAAGGCGATCAGCTCATCGGCAACAGCGATCCCGATTTCACCGACCATGTCATCGACAGGTCCGATACCGAGGCCTTCCGTCTGATGCCGTTCCGCTCGCCGGCCGGTCAGGAGTTGTTCGACTACGCCGCGCGGCAGGCCGAGCTGCGGCGGCAGAACCCGAGCGATGACGTAATCAGTTTGCTGCTCGAGCCGATGAAAGACGGCACGATGCTGACCGATCTGGAGTTCAAGAATTTCTTCACGTTGCTCGCCTCTGCGGGCAACGACACCACACGCTATACGATCACGGCGGCGGTGCATGCGATCGCCAATCAACCGGAACTACTGGTTCGACTCCGCAACGCTGGTGACGAGCTGTGGGACACCGCAGTCGAAGAATTCATCAGATGGGCGTCCGTCACCATGCATTTCCGGCGCACGGCAACCCGCGACATCGAGATTCACAACAAAATCATAAAGGCGGGCGATAAGGTGGTGCTCTGGTTCATCTCCGGCAACCGTGACGCGTCGGTGTTCGACAATCCGTACGCGATCGATCTGGCGCGCAAGCCCAACCCGCACATGGCGTTCGGACGCGGTGGCCCCCACGCCTGCATCGGCATGTGGCTGGCGCGCCTGCAGCTGCGCGCGGTCCTGCAACATCTGGTGAAACGCGTGCAGCATATCGAGCAGATTGAACCAGAATCCCGTCTGCGTTCTAATTTCATCAACGGCATCAAGCGCATGCCGGTTGCGGTTCAACCGCGATAAACGAACACCTCGGGGAGGTCTTTTGAGCGAGTACGAGCGCATTCGCGTCCTGTTCTGCGACCACGTCAATCTCGCGCGCGGCAAATACCTGCCGCCGGATTTTGCACAATCCGGCCGTGTGCGGCTTTGCATCGGCGTCTACGCGTTGGGCTACGACCGCGTAATGCTGGACGCACCCGGCGCGATGATGCGCGCAGGTCTGCCCGATCTCGAAGCCGTGTTCGATATCAAACATGTCAGGCCGGGGTGGGAGCCCGCAACCGGCGTGGTGGTCGCCGATCAGCTCCGCGACGAACAAGCGTTACCCATGTGCGGCCGCGGCCTGTTGAAACGGACTATTGCGCAGTGGGAAGGCCTGGGTTATGCGCCGCAAGTCGGTATCGAACTGGAAGCGTTTATCTTTCAACGCCACGCGCACGGTCAGTGGATACCTTATGACACACCGGGCGCATTCGTGTACGGCACCGGCGCCGCTGTCGACCCGGAGGGGCTGATCGATGACATCTGGCAGCAGGCGCGCAAGTGCGGCTTCCCGCTGGAAGCGATCAACTCCGAATACGATTGGCCACAATTCGAGTTCACGCTGCAGTACAGCGACGCGCTCAGCGCGGTCGACAACGTCTTTCTTTTTCGCCTGATGGCAAAGGAGCTCATGGCGAAGCGTGGTTATCTAATGAGCTTTATGCCCAAGCCCCTGTCTGACCGCGGCGGAAGCGGCTTGCACGTCAACTTCAGCCTGAACGATCGTGACGGCAACAACGCGCTGGCCGACCCGGCGCAGCCCGATGGCTTGTCCGAGCTGTGCAAACAATGCATCGCCGGCCTGCTGCATCATCACGAAGGCATGGCCGGCCTGCTCGCGCCGACCGTCAATTCCTACCGGCGCCTGCGCCCGGCCAGTTTGTCCGGCTACTGGGCAAACTGGGGTTATGATCACCGCGGCGTCACCGCGCGCGTTCCGGCACAGCGCGGCAAGGCCACGCGCATCGAATACCGTCTCGCGGACGGTGCAGCGAATCCTTACGTTGCCGTGGCCGTAACGCTGCAAGCCGCGCGCCTGGGGCTGACCCAAAAGTACAAACTGCCTGCCGCAGAAACAGGCGATGGTCTGGAGACCACCGACACCGAACGTTGCGTACCGGAAAACCTGGGTGCCGCGCTTACTGCGCTCGAGGCGGATGAAAAACTGGTCGCAGCGGTAGGCCGAACCCTCGTTGACAACTTCATCGCGATCAAGCGCAAGGAGTGGGAGGACTACCTGAGTGCAACCACGGACTGGGAATTGTCCTCGTATCTCGAATTCATTTAGCCCGTTCCCGCCGTAAACGTCGACATCCGCGAAAACACGCAGCGTGCAATACGCTTCGCTATAGGGCCCTGCGCGGGACCGGCAACTCGTTTCCTGACGGACATTGGCCAAGCTGACTTTTTCATACAAACAGACATGAACACACCCTCAACACGTATCGAGATCGACGGCGTCTGCGTTTCTCCCGACCATTACATCGGCGGCAGGCGAGTCCCGTCGGCGCGTACGTTTGAAGACCGCTCTCCCCTCGACTGGTCGAGGAAACTCGCCGACGTCGCCAGCGGTGATGCCGACACAGCGCATCAGGCCATTAGCGCGGCTGCCGATGCGTTCGGAGGCTGGTCGTCGTTGGGCGCCGAGCAGCGCGGTGCTTACCTGAACAAACTGGCTGACTTGATCGACGCCAACGTCAAGACCATCGCCCATATCGAATGTCTCGACATGGCGATGCTGCAGGAAAGCCTCGAGCTGCGCGTTATCCCCCGTGGCGCGCGAAATTTTCGTGCCTATGCCGAACTTGCCACACAGTGCGAAGAGCGCGCCTGGCACTCCAACGGCACTGACAATCGCGTTGTTCGCATGCCCGCGGGACCGGCTGTCATCATCACACCGTGGAACGCGCCTTTCATGTTGTCGACGTGGAAGTGCGCACCTGCGCTGGCGGCCGGCAACACGGTCACTCTCAAGCCCGCGGAGTGGTCGCCGCTATCGGCCTCGCTGCTGGCAGATCTGGTCGACGAAACCGGATTCCCGCACGGCGTCTTCAACATCGTACAGGGCATTGGCGAAGAGGTCGGCGCGGCGCTGGTGAGCGACGCCAGAGTCAGGCGTATCTCGTTCACGGGCTCGCCGGAAGCCGCTCGCCATATCGGCGCGTCTGCCGCCGAAAACATCGTGCCGTTTACCGCCGAGCTGGGCGGCAAGAGCCCGCTCATCGTGTTCGCCGATGCGAACGTCGACGACGCCGCAAAGAAAGCCGCGGGTCAGTACGACGACTCCGGGCAAGTGTGCCTCGCGGGCACGCGTCTGCTCGTCGAGGAATCGGTCCGGGATGCCTTTCTCGACAAGTTCATGATGTACACCGATCGGCATGTCCCAGGCGACAGCCGGGATGCCAGAACGACCCTGTCGCCAGTCATTCATCCCGCCCATCTCGACCGCATCGATGGCTTCGTGCAAAGAGCGCGGGCGGCCGGCGATGCTGTTTTGCGTGGCGGAAAAATCTGGCAAGACGGCGGGCTGTGGTATGAACCCACGCTCATCGAACCGAAATCCAATGATGCGGAGGTCGTTCAGAACGAAGTATTCGGGCCGGTGCTGACGTTTCAGACATTCAAAGACGAAAGCCAGGCAATCGGGCTGGCGAACAGTACCGCTTACGGGCTGGCCGGCATCGTCTACACCGGCAGCGCGGAACGCGCCGAACGTGTCGGCCGCGCCGTGCGCGCGGGCACGGTGTGGGTGAACTGTTTTCTGATCCGCGATCTCACCGCACCGTTCGGCGGTTGCGGCATCAGCGGCATCGGCCGCGAAGGCGGCGACTACGCGCTGGACTTCCACAGCGATCTGAAGACACTGCAGATACTGGCCGATTCGGTTCGCTGAGCCCGCAATGATCTTGCCGGGTCTCCGTGCTACGCTCCAACAATATCCTGCAGTTTGAAACCCCAAATCGATGCGATGCCTGCCATCGTGTCAGCGAGGACAAGAATATGGATGCCGACACCGAAAAACAGATACGCGACAACGAAATGATGATGGGGGGCCTGTACTGGTGGGGCGTACCGACATTTTTTCGCTGTCCGCACAACACCGATCCGAAAGCATGTGACATCGCCCTGGTCGGCGTGCCTCACAGCACCGGCAACGGTACGACAGAACGAGATCAGCATCTGGGGCCGCGTGCGGTGCGTGACGTTTCGGCCGTTGGCCGGCGCGTGCATACGAAGTTTCAGATTGATCCGTGGAACGCCTGCCGGATTCACGATCTCGGGGATGTGCCGCTGCCGGAAGCCAACAACAACGAAAAAAGCGTCGAGCACATGACGCAGTTCTATGGGCGTATCGACAACGCGGGCGTCCGCCCGGTGTCGATCGGAGGGGATCACGCCATAACCGGCGGTATCCTGCAGGCCATCGGTGGTGCGCACTCGAAGCTCACCGGCGGCAAAAAAGCCGTTTTGCTGCATTTCGACGCGCACACCGACGCCTACCACAATCTCGATCATTTCCTGGGCGCGAAAAAGTCGGCCGCGCATTGGGCGAGCTATCTGGTCAAGGGAGGACACGTGGACGCCGAGAAGAGCGTCCAAATCGGCATTCGCGGCAATGTGCGCACGCTCGACTGGCTGGAACCCAGCTATGAGCTGGGCTATGAGGTGATCACCAAGGACAGGTACGACGATCTCGGTGCGGAGAAGTGTATCGGCATCATCAACGAACGCGTCGGTGATGAGCCACTCTACATCACGTTCGATCTCGATTGTCTCGATCCGACAGTCGCGCCGGCGGTTGCGAACATCGAAGCCGGCTGCGAGGGCCTGTTCATCCGCGATATAATGCGGATTCTGCAAGCCATGCGTGGCAAAATGGTCATTGGCGGCGACGTCGTCTGTCTCATGCCGACCAAAGATTCGCCAAACAAGATCACCTCGTTGGTCACGATGTCAATCATGTTCGAGATCATCTGTTTAATCGCAGACAACATCAAGAAGGGTTGATAGACGCACAGCAGAACAAGTGCGACCGTTGTTTATCGAGAGGTGAAAAGAAAGTACCGGTTCTGCGAGTTGCGTTCCCGGTCCTGTCAGTCGATGATCTCATCGAGGCTCTTTGTTAGTACAATGGAGCCTGACCCGAACAGAGGGTTGACCCGATGCGTACCTGGATTGATGCTGATCCTGATCGTGTGCTGAGCGCGCCGCGGCTGAAGGACGAACTAATGAATCAGTATGCACATCCAGGGTCTCTTTGCGCATCGCTATAGAGGCTGCGGCGCGACAGACCGAAGTATGGCAAACCAATCCGATTTACACCCAAAGCTTTACCGGGAGGTACAAAAATGGCGTTACGAATCAATGACGAGGCCCCAAATTTCACCGCTGAGACAACAGAGGGGTCAGTTACCTTTCACGACTGGATCGGTGATGGATGGGCCGTTCTCTTTTCTCATCCCAAGGACTTCACGCCGGTGTGCACGACCGAACTGGGCTACATGGCGGGGCTGGCCGACGAATTCAGCAAACGGAACACCAGGGTCATTGGCATCTCGGTCGACCCCGTCGACAGCCACCACAAATGGAAACAGGATATCAAGGACGTTACCGGTCATGCGGTGAACTACCCTCTTATCGGGGACCCTAAGCTCGAAGTGGCCAAGCTGTATGACATGCTGCCGGCGGACGTTGGCGATAGCTCGGAGGGGCGTACGCCTGCCGACAACGCGACGGTCCGCTCGGTATTCGTCATCGGACCGGACAAGAAAGTGAAATTGTCGCTGACTTATCCGATGACAACGGGACGCAACTTCGATGAGATCCTGCGGGTCCTTGATTCAATGCAGTTGACTGCCAGGCACCAGGTCGCAACCCCCGCACAGTGGAAGCAGGGTGATGACGTCGTCATCACACCAGCAGTTTCTGACGAAGAGGCCAGGAAGAGATTCGGCGAGTTTACGCAGCCGAAGCCCTATTTGCGGCTTACCGCTCAACCGGGCTAGCTGCTGTGCCAGGCGTCGCCTGACAAATCCGACAAATCGCGTGAGCCGGAACAAGGAATTGGTCCGGCTCACCCCGGCGAACGCCTTAGCAAGGAGGGTAAGGCTGGGGCTCAGCCTAAGGCGGGGATGCCTGAAGTAATCCTCGTGCAATAGCCTTTCCTCGTCTCTATTCCTCGTCCAAACGGCTCTTGTAATGTTTGGCGCCCTGGCCTTGCGGCGCACGGATGCCGCGGAGCTCCCAGTCCCCGCCCATCGCCGTGGAAACGACTTCCTCTGAGCTCGAGGGCTGGGCGCCGATATCGTTGCGAATGGGGGTCGGGCCGTGCACGATACGGTTTTCGAGCCGCCCCAGGCC
>JBPCXK010000089.1:0-5063 GCA_051008635.1 Gammaproteobacteria bacterium | reverse complement strand
CTGGTCAGAATCTCCCTTACCTCAAAATTCCTCAGCACCGCGTCGGCGCCACCAATATGATCGTTATCGCCGTGGCTGATCACCAGCTTATCCACGACGCTTATGCCTTTGTCACGCAGAAACGGCGCCAGCACTGCCTCGCCGGCATCGAACCTGGCGCTGTAACGTGCACCCGTATCGAATACCAGGGCATGGCTACGGGTTTCGACGACCGCGGCCAGACCCTGACCCACGTCCAGCAGATGAAAACGAAACTCGCTGTCGTGTGGACGTGACGGACTCAGCGCCGCGAGTGGCAATAATAGTATCAGACCGACCCACCGCGCTGGCCAGCCGCGAGGGGCCAACAGTAGCAATGCGCCGATCAGCATCGGTATCAGGGACCACAACGGCGGAGAACGGTGCCGCCAGGAGGCGTACGGCCACTCCGACAGGGCCTGTAGCACCCACCAGAGCAGATCGATCGCCCAATCCGCAACCAGGAGCAACGCGCCCCCCAGCATTGGCACCAGCCCCAGCAAACCGCTACCCAGCAGGGTGAACGGCACCACCACCAGGCTCACCCATGGCACGGCAATGAGGTTCGCCAATGGCGCTATCAAGGCGCCGCGCTGGAAAAACAGCAAAGTCAGCGGCAGCAAGACCAGCGCCAGCACCCATTGCATCCTGCCCCAGCGCCACCAGCGCCACCAGCGCAGACCAGGATAGGGCCGGCTGGTTACGGTATAAACGATTGCCGCTACCGCAATAAACGACAACCAAAAGCCCGATGACAACACTGACAGCGGGTCCCATATCAACACAGCCAGCAATGCCACTGCCAGCACCTGTACTGCGCTCGCCTTGCGCGCGCTTATCACGGCGCCTACCAACACGCCGAGCATGATCACCGCGCGCTGCGTTGGCACGGAAAAGCCGGCCAGCGCGGCGTAGCCCAGCCCGCCGCCGAGCGCGACCAACGAAGCCGCTTTGTGCGCCGGCCACCGCAGGCAAAGCCGTGGCGCGAACCGTAAGCCACGGCGAGCCAGCAAATAGCAAAACCCGGCCACCAGACCGATGTGCAGGCCCGAGATCGCGAGCAGATGAACGGTTCCTGTATCGACCAGCAAGCGCCATTTGTCCGGCGCGATGCCGCCGCGCTCGCCCACTGTCAGGGCGACCGCAATACCGGCGTTCTCGCGGCCAGCCAGCGCCCTGTTGATATCTTCGGCCAATTCCTGGCGCACACGGCCGACGAAATAGCGCCCAGAGATGCCCGGCAGGACGCTCGCTTCGCCCCGCACGTAACCTGTCGCCTGGATGCCGCGCTGAAAGAGCCATGACTCGTAGTCGAAGCCGCTGGGATTGCTGAATCCGCGCGGTTGTTTCAGGCGGACCCGCAGCTGCCAGCGCTGCCCAAGCTTGAGCCCATCCTGGGCCCCGTACCAGTTGAGCCGGACTCGTCTCGGTCCGTGGACGTTACCCGCGCCCGGTAAGGCTGTTTGTTCGACATCGAACAAGAACCGGGAGATCCGCGGCCCGATCCGTGGAATCGAGGCGATGGCGCCTGTGACAATGAGGTCTTCGCCTTCGAGGGACGGGGCGAGTCGGTGCTCCAGCACCAACCCGGCCTGCCACAATGCCCACAGAAATCCACAGGCCGCCGCCAGCGGCAATCGCCACCGAGGACGATAAACGAGCAGGGGTGCGAGAACGACAAGCAGCCACACCGTTGCGGGCGGCGGTAGTTCCCTGAACTGCTGCAATGCGGCAACCCCAAGGAGAAAGCCAAGTGAAATCAACCCCATCAGTCAATCAAAATGCAGCGAAAAACGTGGATAATAAAATACCGCAATTGTACGCAGGCTAAACTCGTCTCCGCTGAGACACCGCACCCAATTATATGGCCAGGAAGCTCATCGAGCGTTTGTTCCCGAACCACGTGAAGGTACGTGAACACAGCTCGACCAGACTGTTTGGCGGGCTGCTACGGGACCCTAATCTGTGGCATCTGAACAAGCGCAGCGTGGCGGGCGGCGTTGCCACGGGGCTCTTCATGGCCTTCGTGCCGATACCGGTGCAGTCGGTTCTCGCGGCGGGCGTGGCCATCGTGCTGCGCGTTAATCTGCCTATAGCGGCTATCCTGGTCTGGATTACCAACCCCATCACGTTCACACCCATTTTCTTTTTCGCCTACAAGGTCGGCAAAACGGTGCTGCACGATACCCCGCCCCCGCCCGGCCTGCCGTCGGAGCCGCAACTCGAACCCACAATCGCCGACGAACAGGCGCTGCAGTTCGAGCCCTCGCTGGAGTGGTTTTTCAACAGCCTGTCAGGCGTGTGGCAACCCCTGCTGCTGGGTTGCCTTGTTCTCAGCACAATCAGCGCGGTACTGGGTTATGTTGCCGTCCGCCTCACTTGGCGCTATCACGTCATCAAACGATTTCAGGAGCGACGTCTGGCGCGCCGTCTCGCAAAGGCGCGTAAATCGCAGCGTTCTGCCTGATTGTCGGGGCCTTGTCGACTCAGTTAACCGGGTAGTCGTTTTCAACGGGAAGCAGCACAAGCGAAGCGTATTGCGCTGGATATCTGACGGCGTCGTGCAGATCAGCGGTGCGGACCATGCGCCCGCTGAGGGTGGATCACTAAACGCAATGCCTGCCCCCCAATTCTTTGGCCCCCGCCCTGGGATGTCGAGGATAATTACAACGGGAGGTCTGCTCCATTCTTGGGAATCTTGTCCCTAAATGTTCTGAAGCAGTTCGATCCTCCGCTAAAGCCGGTCGCGCTGAGCCGCGATTCCCAGCGGTAGCATTTTCCCAATAATCCAGCGGTTTTATCCGATCAGCAGCGACCCCGAACAGGCGAGCGTCTGCTACCGTTGTGCGTCTAACTGGCTTTGTGAGCGTCAATAAACATTACACTTACACACAACGGGAACCAACATGAAAAGCATCGGGTTTCGAGCGACGGGCATTATCTTCCTGGTGGCATTGCTGCTCAGCGCGTGCGGTGGTGGCGGTGGCGACAACCCATTAGGTATCGGCACCGGTGACGTTGGCTCGGGCGATAGCGAAGAGTCGGGCGGTGACGGTGGCGATAGCGAAAGCGAAGAATCGGACGGTGACGGTGGCGATAGCGAAGAGGGGTCGGCCGAACCGGAGGAACAAGCCGAATCGGAAGAGCCAGCCGAACCGGAAGAGCCAGCCGAACCAGAAGAGCCAGCCGAACCGGAAGAACCCACTGCGGCCGCGGCTATCCCGGCGTTGACGTCTGCCGCTGCCAAGACCCTTCGCTTCAGTGTGGGTAGCAGTAGCGCAGACCCGGACGATCCGCCTGGGACCGCGGCCACCCCCACATTGACGTTTGCCGCCGTCAAGACTTTTCGGTTTACCTGGAGCGATGTCAGCGATGCGACTCACTACAAGTTGCTGGAAAATCCGGATGGCGCTTCCGGTTTCACCCAGGTGGGCAGCGACATTGCACGGGGCGCGCAGAGCGTGGACCATGTCGTGCCGTTGTATCGGCGCATGAATGCCCGATATGTGCTGCAAAGCTGCAATGCGGCGGGTTGCACCGATTCCGCCGGCGTTGGCGTCAGCGGTACGCTGGCGGCGGGCATCGGCTATGTCAAGGCCAGTAATACGCAAGCACAAGACATCTTCGGGTCTGCGGTCAGTCTGAGCGGGGACGGCAATACCCTAGCGGTGGGCGCATTGTTTGAAGACAGCAGCGCCACCGGTACCAATGGCGATGCAAGCGACAACGGGAGTTTGAATTCCGGCGCGGTGTATGTGTTCACGCGCCGCGACAACGGTTGGCGCCAGCAGGCTTATATCAAGGCCAGCAACACGGAGGCAAACGACCGCTTCGGCGTTAATGTCAGCCTAAGCGCGGATGGCGACACATTGGCGGTAGGAGCTTCCGGCGAAGACAGCAACGCCACGGGCGTAGATGGCGATCAAGCCGATAACTCGGCGGAAGCTTCCGGCGCGGTGTATGTGTTTACGCGTACCCTCGACAGCTGGAGTGAGCAGGCCTATGTCAAAGCCACCAACACCGATGCGAATGACCGCTTCGGCATTAGGGTCAGTTTGAGCGCGAATGGCAACGCCCTGGCTGTGGGCGCAACTGGAGAGGACAGTAATGCTGCGGCTGTCGGCGGCAATCAAGCCAGCAATTCAGCGTTGGATTCTGGCGCGGTGTACGTGTTCGCCCGCAGCGACAATATGTGGAGTCAGCAGGCTTATGTCAAAGCTGGCAATACGGAGGCGGGTGACATCTTCGGCTTCACGATCAGTCTGAGTGCGGCCGGTAATACTCTGGCGGTCGGAGCTGTTGGGGAAGACAGCAGCGCCACGGGCATCAATGGGGACGCAAGTAACAACCTGGCACAGGGATCCGGTGCAGTGTATGTGTTCGGCCGCAACGGCGACATTTGGAGCCAGCAGGCCTATGTTAAAGCCAGCAATACCGGTGCGAGTGATCTGTTCGGCGGCCGTGCGGTAAGCCTGAGCGCGGACGGCAGCTCGCTAGCAGTGGGGGCGCACGGAGAGGACAGCAACGCCACGGGCGTAAATGGCGATCAAGCCGACAACTCGGCGTTGAATTCTGGGGCGGTGTACGTGTTCAGCCGCATCGGCGGCATTTGGAGCCAACAGGCCTATATCAAAGCTAGCGATGTGGAGGCGAACGACCGGTTCAGCCTTGACCTGAGTTTGAACGCTGATGGCAACACCTTGGCGGTGGGCGCATTATTTGAGGACAGCAGCGCCACCGGTATCAACGGTAATCAAACTGATAACGCTGCATCGTCCGCAGGCGCAGTGTACGTATTCGAACGTGATTACGGTAACTGGAGCCAAGTAAGCTATGTCAAGGCCAGCAATACCGAGGCGCGTGACCGATTCGGCCAGGAGGTCACTCTGAGCGGAGATGGCAACACCCTGGCGGTGGTGGCCACGGAGGAGTCCAGCAACGCTGTCGGCATCAACGGCAATCAAGCCGACAACTCGGCGTCACGCGCCGGCGCGGTGTATTTATACTGATGCCGACAGGCGCCATCGCCAATGACGAATCTGGCA
>JBPCXK010000088.1:0-5126 GCA_051008635.1 Gammaproteobacteria bacterium | reverse complement strand
GGCAGTGGCCGGCTCGTTGGCGCGCAGCTCATGGGCGAATTTGCGTGGTCAATCGAGAACATGCTCAACAGGATTCTGGATAAGACCATCGATGCCGACGAGCACGCGTTCGAACTCATGGAGCAGGCGATCGCCGCCCTGCCCGAACTGATTGCGCAGACCAGGGGCCAGGGCGAACCGGCGACGAGCCCGCTCATATTGATGGCGGCTGCCGATGCGTTGGCCAGCCAGGGTGAGACCGACACCGCCGATGGCCTTGACGAGAAAGAACCGGCCACTGCCCTCAACGAGGAGGTCACCACCGAATATGCCAGACAGCTCGCACGCTCACTGGGGTTCCTCGACGACGAAGACGAATCGGTAAGCACTTCGGGTGCCGAGCAGGATATCGCTGCCGGGCATGACGTTGGAGCGCAGTCCGCCGAAAGCGCGCAGCAGCGTCTCGATCCGCAGCTCATCGATATCTTCAGCAACGAAACCAGCGCGCATCTGGCCGAGCTGCGCGAGCTGCTGGGTCAGGCCGACTCCACCAAGGGCGCCAAAAGGCGCGTGCGTATCAGCGATGAGTTACTGCGCGCCCTGCATACCCTGACCGGCAGTGCAAGCACCGCCGGGATCGATGCCATTGCTGAGGTTTGTGGTCCTATTGAGCGTGCCGCAAGGACCAGACGACAGACCAACAAGAGGTTCACCAGTGGTCAGGTGAACGTGTTGGTCGACACCGCGGCCTTTGTTGAACGAGTCGTGGAAGCGCTGCGAGACAGTAGCCTGGAAATGCCTGTCGCGGGCCCGTTACGGGAAGCGATCCGCCACGAGTTTGGCGAAGTTCCGGACTTTCGCGGCCCGCATGTCGATGTATTCCCGGGCATCGAAGCCGCAAGTGGCGAGCCCGCGAACACCGACGAACAGGCCGTTGTGGCCGAAACTACCGGCGAGCATGACGAAATGCTTCGCACGCCGGGAGAACGTGCAGGCACCATGGCCGCCGAGGACCTGGAGCAAATCTTCCTCGAAGAGGCGGCAGACATTCTGGTCGCGGCGGACAATGCCCTGCAGCAGTGGGATGTCGATCGCGCCGACGAGACAGCCGTCTCCGAGTTGCAGCGTCAGCTCCACACCCTCAAGGGCGGCGCGCGGATGGCTGGCTTCACCAGCATCGGCGATCTCAGCCATGCGCTCGAGTCTTTGATCATCGAGTTGCTGGAGTCCCGGATCGAAGCGGGCACTGAGCTGTTCGAGTCCATGCACAAGTCTTGCGATCGACTGAACACCATGCTCGAGCAAGCATTGCAGGGCGAATTGGCGCCGCCCGCGACCGAGCTGATCGCGTTACTCGACACGCTGCGCACGCGCGGGGCTGATCAGCTCGTCTCAGAAAACACCGGGCAAGAGCCACCCCTGGCGTCGGTTGCCGCGACTGTCGAAGAACCGCAAGCGCCGGACGCCGGCGCTGCGCTGCAGGGGCCGCCGACCGATCAGATTTTCATGCCCATGCTGAGCGCCGAGATAGAGGCCGATGGCGGGGCCTCGGTCAAGGCGGCTGCGCAGTCCAAGCCGCCAACCCAGCAGGAGCTGGTGCGAGTGCGTTCCGAGTTGTTGGACAATCTCGTCAACTACGCCGGCGAGGTCAATATCTACCACGCGCGCCTCGAACAGCAGATCAATTCCTTCGGTTTTAATTTGACCGAGCTCGACCAAACCGTATTTCGCCTGGGGGATCAGCTTCGTAATCTGGAGCTCGAAACCGAGGCACAGATATTGTTCCGCTACGAGCAGGAAAAGGACTCGGAAGAAGCCGACTTCGATCCCCTGGAACTCGATCGATACTCCACGATCCAGCAGTTATCGCGATCGTTGGCAGAGAGCGTCAGCGATCTCGTGAGCATCAAGGACATGCTATACGATCTGGTGCGCGATTCAGAGACCTTGCTTCTGCAACAATCGCGTGTCAGCACGGATCTGCAGGAAGGGCTCATGCGAACGCGCATGGTGCATTTCTCCGGCCTTACGCCACGCCTGCGACGCATCGCGCGACAGACGGCTGACGAGCTCGGTAAACGCGTCGAACTGGAAGTAGCAGGCCAGAACAGTGAGATCGATCGCTCGGTGCTCGACCGCATGGTCGCACCGCTGGAGCACATGCTGAGAAACGCGATCTCCCATGGCATCGAGCCGCCCGACGAACGCAAAGAACGGGGCAAGCCAGAGCAGGGTAAGGTCAAGATCAGCGTCGGCCGCGAGGGTACGGAAATCGTCGTCCGGGTCGAAGACGACGGCGCCGGCATTGATCTCGAACGGGTGCGTGAGAAAGCGACTGAGCTTGGTTCGGTTGACGCCAAGGGCGTGCTGTCGGACAACGACATCATGCAGTTCATTCTGGAACCGGGTTTCAGCACCGCGAAAGAAGTCACGCAGATCGCTGGACGCGGCGTCGGCATGGACGTGGTCAACAGCGAGATCAAGGAATTGGGCGGTGTCCTGCGCATCGATTCCAGCCGTGGCGCCGGCACCGCATTTACAGTGCGCTTGCCGTTTACGCTCGCCATTAATCAGGCGCTGTTGGTGCAGACCGGCGATGATCTATACGCCGTGCCATTAGCGAGCATCGAAGGCATTGTGCGACTGACTGTCGACGAGCTGAAGGCCAAGTATGACCAGATCAATCCGCGATACGAATATGCGGCCAACGAGTACGAGCTCAAATGTCTCGGCATGCTACTGGGTGGCGAGCAGCCGCTGCTAAGAGATCCGCACGCGATGTTCCCGGTGCTGCTCGTGAAATCGGGCGACCGCCGCGTCGCTTTGCAAGTCGACTCCCTCCTCGGCAGCCGCGAGGTCGTGGTCAAGCCCGTCGGTCCTCAGATAAGCAAGGTGCGGGGTATTTCGGGCGCCACCATTCTGGGCGATGGCCGAGTCGTGCTGATTCTCGACGTGGCCGGACTCGTGCGTATGGGCGCCGGAGTCGAGACGACGTATCAGATCAAGACACCGGAGGCAGCGCTGCCCGGCGAAGAGGCGCGGTCTTTGACGATTATGGTGGTAGACGATTCGATCACGATTCGCAAGGTTACGGCGCGTATGCTCGAGCGCAATCATTTCTCCGTAGTCACGGCCAGGGACGGTATCGATGCGGTTAGTCAGCTTCAGGACAGCGTGCCGGACGTTATGCTGCTCGATATAGAGATGCCAAGAATGGACGGCTATGAGTTGGCGACCCATGTCCGTAGCGACAACCGTCTGAAAAGCCTGCCCATCATCATGATTACCTCGCGCACCGGCGAGAAACACCGTCGCCGCGCGCTCGATATCGGTGTCGATCGCTATCTCGGCAAGCCGTATCAGGAAACCGATTTACTCAACAATATCAACGAAGTACTGCAGTCCCGAGGCTGATGAGCAACGAAAACCCACTCGTCTACAGTCTCATCCTTCCGCTGGTCTCAACCCGCATGATCCTCCCACAATCGGTGATCACCGAAATCATCCAGCGACCGGAAGTTACCGAGATACCCGGCTCAGCCTCCTGGCTGAAGGGGGTGTTCAGATGGCGAACCGAACAAGTGCCGCTGTTATCGTTTGAGGAAATGACGGGCGCGGAAGAGAACCGCCAGCAGCGCCATGAAGGCCGTGTGGTGGTGGTGTACGCCCTGGAGGAAATTACCGGCCTGGTGTTTTATGCATTCGAACTTCAGGGCATACCCCATCCTGTGCAGCTCACCCGTGAGACCGTGATGGAAGACGCCACCCGCCAGAATGAAACTCCGGTCGTGGGCGCGCGCGTGCTGATCAACAGCCAGGAGGCCGTGATCCCGGATATGAGCGCCGTCGAACATATGATCCGGGTGCAGCTGGAGAGAATCTGAGCGCTCCAAGACCGCTCATTCTGGTAAATTCAGATCTCCCCACAGTAGCTGAACTGCTGTCAGTGCGGCGGCGCTGGCCGTTTCGGTGCGCAGCGTTCTTGGTCCGAGTTGCACATGAGTGAAGCCGTTAGCGGCGCTCGAATTCAGCTCGCTTTCGGTTAATCCGCCTTCCGGCCCGACGAGGACCACGAGACTCTCGTTTACTCGCTCAACCGAGTTCAATGCGCTTCCGCTACTGTCGAAAACCAGTCTTCGTGCATCCGTGCTCACCGCTCTCACGCTTTGCTCAAGGCTTGTGACCTCCAGTAACTCCGGCACTTTGGTTCGCCCCGACTGCTCACTCGCGGCCACGATCACCTTGCGCCAGTGGTCCATTTTGCCGGCCATCCGTTTGTCCCCCGGCCTCACGATTGTGTGCTCGGCTATCACGGGCCGGATGTTATCAACGCCCAGCTCGGTGGCTTTCTGTAGCGCATAGTCCATGCGTTCACCGCGCGAGATGGCCTGCAGGAGTGTAATCCGCAGCACGGATTCACGGCACACGTCGACATGTCCGCCGACGGTAACGCTAGCGCCGCGGCGTTGCACGTCCGCCAGCGTTGCCTGGTATTCCCCGCCCTTGCCGTTGAATAGAACGAGCTCTGCTCCTGGGCGCAGACGTAACACGCGCACCAGGTGTTGATACGTTTGCCCTTGGAGCTGCAAGGCATCGCCGGGACGCAGCAGCTGGTCAACATAAATGCGGGGGAAGCGCATCGGACAACGTTCTCGTGGTCAGTTTTCGGTTGTCGCTGCTGTGCTCCGGTTGACGACCGAGGATCGATGGCCTTTCTTTTAGGCTAAACTCAGGCATGTTATTCATCCATACGGATACGGAGTAAAGCCAAATGGTAAGCCTAGAGACCCCCCTGTGCGATTTCGGCCAACCCGCAATCGACTTTTCCTTGCCCGGCGTGGATGGCAAGCAGTGGTCGCTGGAGACGTGCCGGGGCGACAAGGGCGTGCTCATCATGTTCATCTGCAACCATTGCCCTTATGTGAAGGCGATTCGTGAGCGTATCGTACGCGATACGCAGGAATTGCTCGACCATGGCATCGGCTCTGTCGCGATCATGTCCAACGATCCCGCTGAGTATTCGGAAGACTCGTTCGAGAATATGCACAAGGTGGCGCGAGATTTCGCGTTCCCCTTTCCCTATCTGTTCGACGAGACTCAGGCAGTCGCGAAGGCATATGGCGCCGTGTGTACGCCGGATTTTTTTG
>JBPCXK010000087.1:0-3464 GCA_051008635.1 Gammaproteobacteria bacterium | reverse complement strand
GATTCCGCATTTTTCGACAAGCGTTCGAAGTTTGTTCATTACCGGCCGCGCACCTTGATACTCAACAATCTGGAATTCGATCACGCGGACATTTTCGACGATCTTGCCGCGATTCAGCGACAGTTTCACCACTTGCTTCGTACTGTACCGGGTGACGGACTGGTTGTTCATCATCAAGGCGACCCAAACCTTGCCGCGACACTGCGTATGGGCTGCTGGACACAGTGCGAGTCATTTGCGCTCGACAACCGACAAGCACACTGGAGCGCGAACATTTTGAGCGCGGACGGCTCACAATTCGAATTGCTTCACGCTGCCGATGTTGTTCCTGCGGTTCGGTGGGGGCAGATCGGTTTGCACAACGTCGCCAACGCGCTGGCGGCGGTGGCCGCGGCGCATCATGTTGGCGTCGCACCGCCGGTAGCGGCGGCTGCGCTATCGGAGTTCAGCGGTGTCAAGCGGCGGCTCGAGGTCAGGGGTCACGTGCACGGCATTACCATCTACGACGACTTCGCGCATCACCCCACAGCGATACGCGCAACACTCGAAGGGTTGCGCGCGCGTGTCGGCACAGCGCGCATCGTCGCCGTGCTGGAGCCGCGTTCAAACACCATGCGCGCCGGTGTGCACAACAACGAGCTGGGCGATGCGCTTGACGCCGCCGATCATATTGTTCTGTATGAGCCCGGGGATCTGGCCTGGTCGGCACGTGACGTGTTGAAGCCGCTTGGCGGCAAGGCCGCCGTTTGCGAGTCGGTCGATGCGATGGTGAGGCATCTGGGCGGTAAGCTGGAAAGCGGCGACCACGCATTGATCATGAGTAACGGCAGTTTCGGGGGCTTGCATGACAAACTGGTAAAAGTCCTCCAGAGCGGCTAGAGTGGTTTGCGCGGCAAGGCGTAAGCAAGAATGAGCGAGCCGGATACACTTCTGGAAGTCCCCGAGTCTATCGGTAAATACTCGATCAAGCGGGTGGTCGACTCTGGCAGCATGGGGATCGTTTACGAGGGCTTTGATCCCCTGGTACGCCGCTCGGTCGCCATCAAGGTCGCGCGCAACAACCCCGACATCGACGAGCACATGCAGCGGAGTTTTTTCGCCGAGGCGCATGCCGCCGGCAGTTTGCAGCACCGGCATATTGTTTCGGTGTATGACGCCGGCGTCGAGCACGGTCAGAATTACATCGTGATGGAGTACGTCGAGGGCAAGACGCTCAAGGAATACACGCAGGAAGGCCAGCGCTTGCCAATTGATGTGGTGGTCGACATTATCTTCAAATGTTGCAAGGCGCTCGACTACGGACATCGCGCCGGCGTGATTCATCGCGACATCAAGCCCGGCAACATCATGTACAGCGAAGACGGTGACGCCAAGATAATGGATTTCAGCATCGCGCTCATGGACAAGGAGCAGGACGATTACGTCGTAGGCTCGCCGTACTACATGTCACCAGAGCAGGCCGACGGCAAACAACTGGGCCCGCAGAGCGATCTGTATTCGCTGGGCGCTGTCATGTATCACCTGCTGACCGGTCGCCCGCCATTCAAGGCGAGCAGTTTGAACTCGCTGATGTATCAGTTGCTCAACACAGACCCGACTCCAGTCAGGGATCTGCGTCCTGAAGTGCCTCGCGCTTTGAGCGATATTGTGGCGAAGGCGCTTGCGAAGGAACCCGCGGACCGCTATCAGTCGGGCCGTGAGTTTGCCGCGGTCTTGAGCCGCCAGTATCACGAGCTCAAATATGCCGAGTCGCAAATAGATGACAGCGAGCGGCGTGACATGCTGGCCTCGCTGCATTTTTTTCGCGAATTCTCCGACGACGAGATAGACGAGGTGGTACACACCGCGCACTGGCTGCACTTCAACCTTGGCGACGTAGTGATCAGCGAGGGCGATATCGACAACTCCTTCTTCATCATCGTGCGCGGCAAGGCGGACGTGACGAAAGAAGACGTGTGCCTCGGTGTGCTGCGCAAGGGTGACTGCTTCGGCGAAATCGGGTTTCTCACCAGTCAGAAACGCACGGCGTCCATCGTCGCCCGCAGTTTTCTCGTCGTCATGAAAATCGGCGCGACTCTGATGGACGAGGCATCCGCCAGCTGCCAGTCCCGATACTACAAGGCCTTTGCGATGTCGTTGATTACGCGCTTGGCCGACACCACCGAGCGGATAGCAAAACTCAAGAATGCATAAAGCCCGCATATTGCAACAGGACGCTACGAGATTTGATTTCGATGAGCGGTACAGCCAGTTACACGAACATAAGTAAGTAACGAGATGTCCTCAAGCTCGCTATCCGGTTTTTGGCTGGTTCTGCACGCCCAGCTTGGACGCTACTCCGCAAACCACAGGTACGGCTATGCTTTGTGGAGTAGCGTCCAACCTGAACGTCCAGTCCTCACCCAAAAAATCCGGCTCCTGATGCAACATGCGGGCTAGCCCCCCGCGTCGGCCGGCGATCGCGCTGGCGATTACCGGCGCATCCGGCGCGCAGTACGCGCTGCGGCTGCTCGAGTGTCTGATCGAGGCGCAGCGTGACGTGTATCTCATGATCTCGCAACCTGGCCAGGTAGTTATCGGCATGGAGACCGATCTCGCGTTGCCCGGGCGGCCGGCCGAGATGGAACGTTTTCTTACCGATCACTACCGCGCGCAGCCGGGGCAGATTTCGGTTTTCGGCCGCGATCAATGGACGGCGCCTGTCGCGAGCGGCTCGGGCGCGCCCGAGGCCATGGTGCTTTGCCCGTGCACGACGGGCACTTTGTCCGCGGTCGCTGTGGGCGCAAGCCGTTCGCTACTCGAGCGCGCCGCTGATGTCGTGCTCAAGGAGCGCAAGAAACTCATCGTCGTGTTGCGCGAGACCCCGCTGTCCGAGATTCACCTCACTAACATGCTGACGCTTGCCCGGGCGGGGGCGATCATCATGCCCGCCAACCCCGGTTTTTATCATCAACCCGGCTCAGTCGAGGATTTGGTTGACTTCGTCGTAGCACGCATTCTCGATCACCTGCATGTCGAACACGCGATCATTCGCCGTTGGGGCAATGGCTCACAGTGATGGAACTACCGCTGTTTCCCCTCAACACTGTTGTGCTTCCAGGGGGCGTGTTGCCGCTGCGCATATTCGAGACGCGTTACCTCGACATGGTTAGTGATTGCATGCGCAAGAACGCCGGGTTCGGCGTTTGTTTGGTGAAGGGTGGCCGTGAGACGGGTGTACCAGCCGGTTATCACGAAACCGGGACGCTCGCGAAAATCTTCGATTGGGAGTCGTTGCCGGACGGGCTGCTTGGTATCACTGCGAGCATTGAGAGCAAGATCCGGATCGCTGACTCACGTCTGGAGCCGAATGGTCTGCTGGTCGGCGAAGTCGAAGTGCTGGAACAGGAAACCGACGCGCCGTTGCCGAAGGAGTTTTCCTGGCTCAGCGAGCTGTTGGCCAACATCACTACAGAGCTTGGTCC
>JBPCXK010000086.1:0-8078 GCA_051008635.1 Gammaproteobacteria bacterium | reverse complement strand
GGTCAGGTGCTCGGATGCGACAGCGAGGCGACGATCTTCCGCAAGATCATTCTGCCGGCAGCGTTGCCGAGCATTGTTGTCGGACTGCGGATCTCGTTCGGGACGGGCTGGGCCGCAATTATCGCCGCCGAGCTGGTGGCCGCGCAGAAGGGCTTGGGCTATCTGATCGCCGACGGCATGGAGATACTGCGCTCCGACCTCGTGCTCGTCGGCATGGTCGTCATCGGCGTGCTAGGCGTGCTGTTCGACGCCATGTTCCGCTTTCTGCACACCCGATTCGGCTGGAACGAATCCTGATTTGGCATGGCGCGGCAATCTCCAACGGAGCAAACGAGCGGCAAGGCGCTACGAATCCGTGGCCTTGCGAAAACGTACATTACACGCTCGGGCGAGGAAGTCGACGCGGTCACACCGGTTGATTTGCAAATAGAGGCCGGCGAATTCGTGTCACTGGTCGGCCCTTCCGGCTGTGGTAAGAGCACGCTCCTCAACATCCTCGCGGGCTTCGTCGAACCCACCGCCGGAGAGGCGCGGGTCGACAACAAGCGCATCACCAAGCCGAGCATCGACCGCGGTATGGTGTTTCAGGACTACGCACTGTTTCCCTGGCTGTCGGTCGTCGGCAATGTGGAGTTCGGCCTGGAACGCAAGGGCGTGGCCAAGCGCGCGCGACGAGAGACTGCCATGGAGTATCTGAGAACAGTCGGGCTGCAGGATTTCGCGAACAAACGCACGTCAGAACTGTCCGGCGGGATGAAACAACGCGTCGCCATCGCGCGCGCATTCGCAACGGAACCCTCCGTGATTCTCATGGATGAACCATTCGGCGCACTCGACGCCTTGACGCGCCGATTCCTTCAACAACAACTCCTGCGCATCTGGCAGGAGCACAAAAAGACTATCGCATTCGTCACCCACTCGGTGCAGGAAGCAGTTTATCTCTCCGACCGGATAGTCGTCATGACCGCCCGACCTGGACGCATCAAAACCGTCATCGACATCGACCTGACTCATCCGCGAGATTACCGAACCGATGAATTCCGCGGCTACGAGCGACAAGTGTACGACCAACTCGATGAAGAACTCGCAAAAACCTTCCGGCTGGAGGGGCAGGACGCTGCCGGAGACTGAAACTCAAGCCCCCGCCCCGCACAATGACTCGTGATGTACATCGCCAACACAGTTGCGACGCGAGCTTACTGTAACTGGCTATAGATACGCGTGCAGTAGTGACTGCGTTCATGTCTTTGCCGCGGACGTTCTTGATTGTGTTAAGAAAACGCACAAGGAATTCCCAAAGGACAGTGGGATGATGTATATAGATACTTTCGTTGCCGTGGCTGCCTGTGACGAAATCGCAAATTGTAAAACCGAATGACGGCTACGTAGCACGGCGCTGAAACATTGCTTTGCCGGCAACCAGCAACACGTGACAGTTGAGTGTTGTCCTACAGATTTGTTGTGAATGGTTACTCCATGAGGTGCTGCATGAAACGCTTTCTTTTGTCTTTTATACTTTTGGCAACTTTCCCACTCATCAACTCCATCCAGGCGACGGAATCAGGACATTCGCACAAACACGAGCACAGTCAGATTGACGTCTCCGCGCTTACGGAGAAACCGAGCGTCTCGCTTAACGTAGCGCGGGACACGGTTGGAGGTTGGAACATTCACGTGAAAACCAGGAACTTTCGGTTTGCTCCTGAAAACGCCAGTCGGGAACCCGTGTCTGGCGAAGGTCACGCTCATCTCTACGTCGATGGCAAAAAGGTCTCCCGACTCTACGGCGCGTGGTTTCACCTTGGAGAGCTCTCCCCAGGTCGTCATGAAATACGAGTAACACTTAACGCGAACGATCATGCCAGCCTCGTGTTGCACGGCGAGCCTGTTGCGGCGAGCACAGAAATCATTCAGTAGCCGTAAGTGAGCTTGGCAGATGCCGATCCAAGCACTGCAAGCCTGAGCAAAAGCCGACGCAGCAGACCGCGCGGCTGAAACAGGCGTTTGGCTTTCTAAGGGCTCTAACCCGGCATAGCCGGAACCAAAGATGTGCCGCTTCAACGGCGGACTTTACCACCCCTTGCCCACCGCTTCGCCAGCGTTTGAGGCGCGCGGCCGTGGACAAGGCGTGGAAAAGTCCGCCTCGCTTGTGCGCGACCGCCGGCTGAAAATTCTTGGTATTTTGTACAAGATTTCAGTGGTAAGGTACTAAGCATGATCGATAGTCTGCAGCGGATTGCGCAGGCGATTCAGATTCTTCGTCTGCCTGCCGTTGCTGTTGGGCTAATTAGCCTGGCCTCGATAGCCGTGATCATTTTTGCGTCTTCGTCTCATGAAGGAGATCGACTTCTTATCCCAAGCGTCGCAGGCCTGCTTTGGGCTGTGAGCGCTTACTCCTTTATTGTGACTTTCCGTTCGGTTCCTGAAAAAGCCAGTAACACGTTGCGGTTTTTCAGCAGATTAAAGCGTAATATCAGTCGCGGTTGGTATTGGTTCATAAGCGTAGTTTTTCTTGGCACGACGGCGGCTGGCATATTTGTAACGTCTCGGATGGTTTCGATCTGGCTGAGAGACTACGGCGGCTAACTGGCTCCGTTCGGAAATGTGGGTTCGCTAAGGGCGGAGCTGAAGGATAACTGCAGGGGAACAATCGCCTGGACACACCGCCACTGCAATGACAACCAGCGTTGAGGAAATCGTTCGGCAGGAAATTGAAGACCTTCATATGTTCTTCATCGGATGGTTCTCGGGGGCAATCCTCGCGACGGACTTCGATGTTGGTTTTCTTGCAAGGTTTGGTCCGGATTTTCGGTTGATTCCACCCGCAGGGTCGATACTTACTCTTGACGAACTTGCGGCCAGCGTGCGGAAGGGCTATGGGACTAATCCTGATTTTCGGATCGCGATCCGGAACGTTACGGTTCGTCGCGTTTTAGACAGCCACATTCTTGCTACTTATGAAGAATGGCAGCGCAACGCGCTGGCCTCCACGCCACCGGAGAATGCCCGCATAGCCACTGTGCTTTTCGATCACTCGGAACCACTTCGTTGGCTTCATATCCACGAAACCCGGATGCGCTCGACCGTGGACGCTTACGATTTCTAGTCCTCGATCACATAGCCGCTCGAGCGGCGCCCCCCGGCTTTCTCACGCCTGGCAAGGCTGCGCCACGACGATACCGATATTGACAAGGAGAAAAACGTTGGCAAATAAAGTTCAGACGAAAGCGCAGGTCTTTGAGCGCCTGCGGGAACAGGAGCCGAAATGGCGCGCCCTCGGGGTCAACAAGATCGGGCTTTTCGGCTCGTTCGTGAGAGACGAGGCATCGCCAGAAAGCGATGTCGACCTCTTGGTGGAATTTGAACCCAATCGGGAGTCACTAGACAACTTCATGCACTTGTCCTTTATATTAGAGGACGTTCTTCAGCGCCCTGTGGAGTTGCTGACCACGGAGGCCCTCAGTCCTCGCGTGGGGCCGCAGGTCCTGGAGTCAGTCGAGTACGTGCACGGAGCTGCTTGATACAACCGTATCAGAATTGATTTCTGCCCGATTACGAAACGCTGGATTTAATCGCCGATTGCCGCGCTGCGTGACCCACCGACCCAGGCGGGTAACCATTTGAGGAAGAGGCCGGTGCCGATACCCCACGCGCCGTTGATGAGGAAAGCGGTCAGCAGCAGCGACGGGTTCCAGCCGCCTCCCATGGGTTTTCCTTTCAGCGGCAATACGACCAGAAGAGCCACCAGCGACGGTAGAATAGCGCCGAACAGAAAGGCGGTAAGCCAGTAGCCACCACCACGCGGAAAGTTACGATCGACCAAGGCAAATAAAATACCCCAGACTCCAGCCCAGAAAGCCAGCGAGAACAACACCGGCACACCGAATGGTTCGGTGGCCGCCATGGGAAATGGTCCGAAGGGCGCAATCCCCACGGCCCACAGCAACGCAAGGGTCAGTTGATGGAAGATAAGAGTGGCGAGAAAACCGGCGACAAAGCCGAACAACAACCGTGTCGGGGAGCCCACAGGCATATTACTATCGGCCATAACGAACCTCCTCGAGAATCGTGATTGGATGTATGTCATTGTAAGCTACTTGCCTGGAAGGTTCGCGTCGAGATCTGGCTGCTGACCGCAAGCAGCAGTGCAACCACAGAGCGAGAGAAACATGACCGGACCTGTTCATGGATAGAAGAAAGTTGCTGCTATGGAGCTTGGTGTGTTTGCTCCTTGGCTCAGCCGGTGGTATCCACTGGCGCCGTCGCTGGAAGTACATAACGATACACCACAGCGCCGGTACATTCGGAAACATTTCATTTCTTCAGAAGGTGCATCGCCAGCGCCAGCCAAGTGACCCTGTCGATGCCATCCCGTACCATTTTGTTATCGGCAATGGCAACGGCATGGGGCTCGGAGAAATTGCCAGCGACTGGCGGTACGAATACGGTATTTGGGGCGCTCATGTTTCGGGCAATAACGCGGATCGAAATCTTCGCGGTATCGGCATTTGTCTGATTGGCAACTTTGAAAAACAGGAGGTTCCCAAAGCTCAACTTGACGCACTGGTTACGCTGACGAGGCAATTGATGAAGGACTTTGATATTCCAGCGAAAAACGTAACCGGCCATGGATACCTGCCGGGCGAGTCGACACGTTGCCCCGGTAATAAATTCCCGATGTCGTGGTTTATGAGCGAAGTCGCACGGCAACAGGCAGGATAACCGGCAGGTGCTCGAATGAAAGCCGCACAAGGGTGTCGCGAAAATCGATCTACGCGTGCAGGAGCGGCGATGGATGATTGATCAGCGACGTCTCGCGCGACGGCATTGGCCAGCCCGGAGCTGCAGGCGCCGGCCGCGGTCTCGAATTGCGCGCCGGTCAACAACCCGTGCAACAGCGGCAAACCCACGTCGATCAGGTTGATCGTCTACAGACCCGGGTATGAGTGCCGCAACGGACGGGGAAATTCGCCCGCTTGCTGGCATAATTGGAGCTGTCGGAACACCGGGGGCAGGGCGTGTGATCCGACACCGGAACACATCGAAGATCGCCGACCCTCTCCGGGATCGGCAAACTCAATCAACCTTGGGGATAGCCGATGGAACTGTTTTCGCTCGACAACCTCGTCACGCTCGCCATGCTTACACTGCTGCAGGCGGTGCTCGGTTTTGACAATCTGCTTTATATCTCGCTTGAGTCCAAGCGTGCGCCTGCTGACAAACAGGCCATGGTGCGACGGCTCGGGATCGGTATTGCGATTTTTCTGCGTATCGCTTTGCTGTTTGCGTTGATCCAGCTGATACAGTTTTTTCAGGATCCTTTCTTCGGTATGCACGTCAACGGCGTCGTCGAGTTTGACTTCAATCTGCACAGTGTGATCGTGTTGCTGGGCGGCGTTTTCATCATGTATACCGCCACCAAAGAAATTCTGCACATGATGACGCTGGACGAATCTCACCATGACGAAAGCAGCAGGAAATCAGTGGGCGCTGTGATCTTCTGGATCGTGGCGATGAACGTGGTGTTCTCGTTCGACTCTATCCTGAGCGCGATGGCGCTCACGGATGTGTTCTGGGTAATGGCCGCGGCAATCGTGATCGGCGGCGTGCTGATGATCTGGCTGTCGGACAGCGTCGCGAGCTTTCTGCAAAAGAATCGTATGTACGAGGTGCTAGGGCTGTTCATACTTTTCATTGTCGGGATCATGTTGTTGTCCGAAGGCGGACATCTGGCGCATCTTAAACTCTTCGGCACGGCAATCACCCCAATGAGCAAGGCGACCTTCTACTTCGTGATCGCGGTGCTCGTAGTGACCGACATCGTACAGACGCGCTACCAGAGAAAGCTGCTGAGGGAGAAGCAACTCGCCTGACGGGAAGCATAATGGAGACATCAGGAATCACAGACGGGTCATTGAATGGGACCGTGCATGCGGATTCAATCGCGCACGCCGCGAGTGAGGCGGAAAAGATCACGCTGACAGCCAGCTTGGTCGTGCAGGAATTCAACGCCTACTACTTCGAGTCTCGGCATATTCCCGATCTCGCGAAGGAGGCGTTCGAAAACAGAGACCATCAGAAGTCGATCCAGCTGAGCAGACGCCGGCTACTGGTGTACAGCGAAAGCATTCACAATTTGGGCGCCCAACTCAAGGACAGCTACCCTGCACTCACACAGGACGAGGCGTTATGGGACGAGGTCGAGAAAGATTATCTGTCGATGATCCGGCAAAGGTATTCCGCCGACCTCGCCTTTGCCTACATTCACTCGGCGCGGCGCATGGTTTATCGCGGCGAGTGGAAACCAGTGGAGTACTCCTTCATCGAGACGGATATCGATCGGTCAGAAAAAGTTTACCACGCGTTCTCCGGCGGAGAACGGATGTCCGTCGAGACTGCCATCGAGATCCTGGGTATTCCCGGCTTCGTCACACACTGGTGCGATCTCGACGAAGATGCGGGGCTGGTCACACAAAGCGTGAACGAAACGCTCGTTGATCACTACCACGGCTGCGGGATCGCCCGCATCGAGATGATCACGGCCGGATTCTACCGCAACCGCGGCGCCTATCTCGTGGGGCGCATCGTCCTGGACAGCCGCGCGAACGTGCCTTTCATCGTAGCACTGCTGAACAGGCACGACGGTATTTTTGTCGACGCAGTACTTACCTCCGAGGCAGATACGCACAACATCTTCAGCTCGACGCTGGCGAACTTTCACGTGACAAACAAGTACTATCACGAGCTTTCGGCGTTTCTGCATAGCATCATGCCCAAACGGCCGCTCGGCCTGCTGTATTCGGCGATCGGTTTCAATCACGTGGGTAAGGTCGCCGTGATGAACGAACTGCGCGATGAGTTCGCCACGACAAATGAAGTACTGGAAACAGCAATCGGCTTCACGGGCACGGTGGCCATCGGCTTCTCCGCGCCCTCTTCGGCCTACAACCTCAAGGTCATACGGGATCGACCGACCGCACAATACAAATGGGGAGAATTCGAGGGCATCGAAGCGGTTTTGAAGAAGTACGGCAGAGTGCACGAGATCAATCGCACTGGCAGCATGCTCGATAACATCATCTACTACAACCTGAAGCTCGACAAGCAGTGGTTCGATCCGGCGCTGCTCGATGAGCTCGTGGAAAACGCGAGCCAAAGCGTCTCGCTGCAGGAAAACGCCGTGATTTTCAAATACCTGATCGTACAGCGCCGCATGACCCCGTTGCCGGTGTTTCTGCAAAACGCGGCTCCAGCAGACACCGAGAAGGCGATCACCAACCTCGGTTATTGCATCAAGAACAACGCCGCGGCAAACATCTTCAACAAAGACCTCGACGCGAGGAACTACGGCGTGAGCCGGTTCCTGAAAGTGTATCTGTACGACTACGACGCGCTGGAGCCGTTTACCGAAGTGAAGATCCGCAGCAACCAGGGCAGAGTCGACGGCGAAGAAGACATCCCGGAGTGGTATTTCGAGAACGGCGTCGTATTCTTGCCGGAAGAAATCGAAGCGGGCCTGCGCATCCCCAACAGACCCTTGCGCAAGCTGTTCCGCGAAGTGCACGGCGATCTGCTTACGGTCGAGTACTGGGAGGGCATCCAGAACAAACTACTCGCCGGCAAAGTACCGAGCGTGAGTGTGTATCCCGACAGTCAAAAACTGAATCGGGCGCGCGTCCAATAGCCCGCGCGCCCGCAGGCACGATTATTGTGATCGTAGGCGTGCTATCGGTTCAGCTGTTGCAAACAAAACCCGTTGGAAAACCATCGTGAAAATTGCAGACGTCAAAACCTGGGTGGTGCGCAACCCACCCCCGCATTTCGGCGGCGCGTATTGGGTGTTTTTGAAGCTCACCACCAACAGCGGCATCGAAGGGTTCGGCGAGGTTTACTCCGTGCCTTTTCATCCCAAAGTCGCCACCCACATGATCGAAGACGTGTGCGAGCGCCACGTGATCGGTGCCGATCCGTTCAAGATCGAAAAGCTGTGGCGAATCGTTTATTCGGACGGCTACAGCCAACGCTCGGACCTGTCCATCTTGGGTGTGCTGAGCGGCATCGAAACCGCCTGCTGGGAC
>JBPCXK010000085.1:0-4436 GCA_051008635.1 Gammaproteobacteria bacterium | reverse complement strand
ATTGAATCTCCGCGTCGTTGAGTGCGAGCACTGCGTGCTTGCCGGCTTCGAATTCCTGCTCGACGCGCTCGCGAAAGGCATCGACACCGAGCGCCTTGACCAGCACCTTGATACGCGCCTTGTGGATGTTGTCGCGGCGCCCTTCGAGGTTGTAAACCCGCAGGATGGCCTGCAGATACGCGAGCAGATCCTCTTTGGGCAGGAACTCGCGAATGACTTTGGCGATTGCGGGCGAGCGCCCGAGCCCCCCGCCGACCAATACCTGAAAACCCACATTGCCGGCGTCATCACGCACGAGGTACAAGCCGATGTCATGGACCTGCGTTGCCGCGCGATCGCGCTTGGCGCCCGAAACCGCGATCTTGAACTTGCGTGGCAGGAACGAGAATTCGGGATGCAGGGACGACCACTGCCGGATCAGCTCGCAGTAGGGTCTGGGATCCTCGATCTCGTCGGGCGCGACCCCCGCGAGATGATCGGCCGTGATGTTGCGGATGCAATTGCCACTGGTCTGGATCGCGTGCATCTGCACGCTGGCGAGATCGGCGAGGATGTCCGGCACCTGCTCCAGCTCCGGCCAGTTGTACTGGATGTTCTGACGTGTCGTGAAATGACCATAACCACGATCGTACCGGTCCGCAATCACGGCCAGCATGTGCAATTGCTCGCAGGACAACAGCCCATACGGTATCGCGACGCGCAGCATGGGTGCGTGACGCTGAATGTAGAGTCCGTTTCGCAGCCTTAGCGCCTTGAATTGATCGTCGTCCAGATCACCCGCGAGGTAACGCCGGGTCTGGTCGCGAAACTCCGCGACCCGCTCTGCGACGAGCTGCTCGTCGAATCGATCGTATCGGTACATGGGTCTGAAGGGGGCTTGCCGGAAACAGGCGCGCACGATATCAACGCGGCGACGCATTGGGAAAGAATGGTTTGTTATAACCTTAGACCGCCCGGTCATACCCGCAGTCAGCAGCGGCGCCCGGAGACAGCCTTGTAAAGAGATCACGACAGCTGATACCCTCGGACATGAAGCCGTCGAAGGGCTTTCCAACAACCCTGCAGAGGAAAACAATGATGAAACGCAAACTCGCGGTTGCCGCCGCGGCCGTTGCCCTGTGCATGCAGCCGGCCGCAAACGCCGGCACGGCGGAAGCGGAGAAATGGATCAACGACGAATTCCAACCATCGACGCTCCCGAAAGCGGAGCAGATGAAGGAGATGGAATGGTTTATCAAAGCCGCCGAGCCTTTCAAGGGAATGGAAATCAACGTGCTTTCGGAAACCATCCCGACGCACGAATATGAATCCAAGACGCTGACCAGGGCCTTCGAGGAAATCACCGGGATCAAGGTGAATCACCAGCTGCTCGGCGAAGGCGAGGTCGTGCAGGCCGTGCAGACACAGATGCAGACCAAACGCAACCTGTACGACGCCTATATCAACGACTCCGACCTTATCGGCACGCACTCCCGCCTGCAGCTGGCGGTTAATCTCACGGACTGGATGGCCGGCGATGGCAAGGACGTCACGCTGCCGACCCTCGACGTCGACGACTTCATCGGCAAGTCGTTCACGACCGGGCCCGATGGCAAGCTCTACCAGCTGCCCGACCAGCAGTTCGCCAACCTGTACTGGTTCCGCTATGACTGGTTCCAGCGTCCCGAGCTCAAGCAGCAGTTCAAAGACAAGTACGGCTACGAGCTGGGTGTGCCGGTCAATTGGTCGGCATACGAGGACATCGCCGAGTTCTTCACCGAGCACGTGAAGGAGATCGACGGCGTGCGCGTCTACGGGCACATGGACTACGGCAAACGCGCCCCGGACCTCGGCTGGCGCATGACCGATGCCTGGCTCTCGATGGCCGGCGCGGGCAGCAAGGGTCTGCCGAATGGCATTCCAGTCGACGAGTGGGGCATCCGCATGGAGCAAGGCTCCTGCAACCCGGTCGGCGCTTCGGTATCACGCGGCGGCGCGGCGAATGGCCCGGCCGCGGTCTACGCGATTCGCAAGTGGGACGAGTGGCTGCGCAAATACGCGCCGCCCGGCGCGGCGAGCTATGACTTCTACCAATCGCTGCCCGCCCTGTCGCAAGGCAACGTCGCGCAACAGATCTTCTGGTACACGGCGTTTACCGCCTCTATGGTCGCGCCAAAGAGCGAAGGCAACAACACCGTCGATGACGATGGCAATCCGTTGTGGCGCATGGCGCCCTCCCCGCACGGCCCTTACTGGGAAGAAGGCCAGAAGCTCGGCTATCAGGACGCCGGGTCCTGGACGCTGTTCGAATCGACGCCTGTCGATCGCCGCAAGGCCGCCTGGCTGTACGCGCAGTTCACGGTATCCAGGACCGTATCGCTCAAGAAAACCCATGTTGGTCTGACGCCGATACGCGATAGCGACATCCGCCATGCATCGTTCACCGAACGCGCCCCCAAGCTGGGCGGCCTGGTCGAATTCTATCGTTCACCCGATCGCGTGCGCTGGTCACCGACCGGCGTAAACGTGCCGGACTACCCCAAGCTCGCACAGATCTGGTGGCAGCAAATCGGTGACGTGAATTCCGGGACGTTCACGCCGCAACAAGCGATGGACCGGCTTGCCGCCGAAATGGATCAGGTCATGGCGCGCATGCAGGCGGCCGACGAAAAAGCCAGGACCTACGGGGGTTGTGGTCCGCGACTTAATGAGGAGAAGGATCCATCCTCCTGGCTCGATCAACCGGGCTCCCCTAAAGCGAAGGTCGAAGAAAAGCCAAAGGGAGAAACGGTCGACTACGACGAGCTGGTGAAGCGCTGGCAGCAGAGCTGATCCCGGCAGCTTGAAAGACCGCCGCAGCGCGGAGGGTCCATCACCCTCCGCGCTCCGCCGCTCATGCGAAACACCGGTCTCGTTTCAGTGGCCGCGATGGGCTATTTCGTAACAAACAAACCGCTCCGGCATTTTGAAACCCGCCGCCGGCACGGAACAAAGTCGAATTGATCACGCCCAAGTAACGGACACAACAACACGTATATTCGAGTCCGCCGCCGTGGGAATAGAGCTCAAAAAAGTAAGCAAACAAGTCGGCGCCGAGACGCATATCTTCGAAACCGATCTCGCACTCGAGAAAGGCGGCTTCAATGTGCTGTTGGGTACGACGCTCTCGGGCAAGACGACCCTGCTGCGGCTCATGGCCGGGCTCGAGAAACCGAGCAACGGCGAGGTCTGGTTCGACGGCAAAAACGTGACCGGCGTACCCGTACAGAAGCGCGGCGTGGCAATGGTCTATCAGCAGTTCATCAACTATTCCGGGCTCTCGGTGTTCGACAACATCGCCTCGCCGCTGCGCGTGGCCGGGGTATCGACTCCCGAGCTGAAAGAACGCGTCGAACGCATCGCGGAGCTGCTCGGGCTGACGCCCATGCTCGAACGCCTGCCAGACGAACTGTCAGGCGGACAGCAGCAACGCACGGCGCTTGCTCGCGCCCTGGTCAAGAACGCCGAACTCGTGTTGCTGGACGAACCACTCGCCAATCTGGATTACAAGCTGCGCGAGGAGTTGCGCGACGATTTGCCGAAACTCTTTGAAGACACCGGCGCGACCGTGGTGTACGCCACGAGTGAACCGCTCGAGGCCCTGATGCTGGGAGGCTACACGGCGACGCTCCACGAAGGCCGGGTAGCACAGTACGGGCCCACCGCGCAGATCTATCGCACCCCGAACACGCTGCTGAGCGCGCGCGTGTTTTCCGACCCGCCCATCAACGTAGCGGCAGTCAGCAAAACGGATGGCATGTTTCACCTGACGGACTCGCTGCGCTGGCCGGTCTCGATACGTTACGCGGATCTCGCCGATGGGACCTACACAATCGGTATCCGCCCGCATCACCTGACACTGGATGGCAGGAAACGTGATGCCGTAAAGGTCAATGGCACGGTGCAGATCGCCGAGATCAGTGGCTCTGAGAGCGTCACCCGCGTGGAAGTCGCGGGCAACAACTGGGTGTCCGAGTCGCACGGCATACACCCGCATAAAGTCGGTGATTCGGTCGAGCTGTTCATCAATCTGGAACGTTGTCTTTACTTCCGCAGCGACGGTGAGCTGATCGAAGCGGGAGCTTGAGCCCTATGGCGAAAATCGCTCTGCAAAGTATCAGTCACAGCTACCTGACGCGGTCCGCTCGCCGGGAAGACTATGCGCTCAAGGAGATCGACACCGAGCTCACCGACGGTGGCGCCTATGCGCTGCTTGGACCGTCAGGCTGTGGCAAGACCACCGTGCTCAACATCATCTCGGGTCTCCTGACGCCGACCGCAGGCCGCGTGCTTTTCGACGGTGTCGACGTCACGGACACGCCGACCATTGGCCGCCACATCGCACAGGTTTTTCAGTTTCCGGTCGTGTACGACACGATGACGGTATTCGACAACCTGGCATTTCCGCTGCGCAACCG